>JANWLE010000035.1 GCA_025451035.1 Solirubrobacteraceae bacterium | reverse complement strand
GTAGACCGACTCATCCCCAACTCATCAGCCAAATCCGCAATCCCACGCACCGGCCGCTCAGCACTAAAACACGACAAAATCGCCAACCCACGCTCCAACGACTGCGAAAACCTCGGCTCCCGCAAACCGCTCTGCTCGGGGTCTGTGGCATCCGGCTCTCGCGCTGACGGTCGATCGGCGCTCATCGGCTGTGTCCGACCTCGGCCGTGGTCATTGCTGATCCCTTGGGCTAACTTGAGTTTCTGCGGCCGAGGTCGCCAGCTCGGTCAAGCGGGCTAAAAGGCCGCAGCGGCACCGAGAAATCCCAAGATCACTTACCGCCTTGGTCATGGCCCCGTTGGTTCTGTCCACGGATGATCGACAGGACATGTCTGACCTACCTCAGAGGCTCGGTGAAAACGTCCGCCGCGCGCGCCTCGCGCGAGGCTGGACCCAGGAAGAGCTCGCGGACCGGACCAGCCTCGCGGTCGTGCAAATCTCGAGGATCGAGCGGGGCAGGCGAGAGGTCAGGCTGAGCACGGTCATCAGACTCATCGAGGGATTGGAACTCGCACCCGAGGTGCTCCTCGAGGGCCTTTACAAGGGCTGAAGGCAACGCGACGCCAGCCGCATCCCAGCGGGCCCCTCGAGCCGAGCTTGCGCCGAAGGGTCGATGTCCAGCAGCTCACTGACCAGAGCGTATCCTAGAAGGGGGAACATGTCGAGTGTTCATAGGGCTCAGGAGCGCAAAGACTCGCGGGTCAATGTCCCGCCAGCCGCCAGCGAGCTTTGCCCAGACGTACCGTTACTGACCCGCTCACAGTCGAGCTCGGTAGCGCGATTCGTAAGCGCCGCGAACAGCTCGGGGAGACGCTCGAGGAGGTTGCCCATCGCATCCCGAGGATGGACGCCAAGTACCTCGCCGCGATCGAGCGAGGCGGCCACGCGCCGACGATCCCCACCGTGAAGCGGATCGCCGAAGCGCTCCACATCTCCTTGTCTGAGCTGCTGAAGGGCTTGTGAACGGCGCGGCGGACAACGCGTAGCGCCTTCTAGTGCCCATGGGTGCCTGCAAGATCACTCGCGTCGCTACAGTCGGCTGCCGTTTGGCCGATCGGGGAGTCGGGTAGCCCCTATATCAACGGGTGGGCGTCAGCTGTGAGCCCGACCGCAATCACTGCGAACGGACGAGCGCAATGATACGAGGTGACTATGAATCCGATAACCGTCGAGGCACGGGTCGACTCTGATCCGCAGATGCGTACCACTCAAACCGCCAACCACGTCCGGGCTAGTGCGGCTCGCGGCGACGGCGAGGAAGCAGCGGCACGCCTCTTCGACGCATTCAACAACCGCGATCAGGACGCCGTGCTCGAGATGCTGCACTCCGACGTCGTCTTTGAGCCGGTCAGCGCGGCGGTGATGTCGGGTGGCGAGCCGTACCGCGGTCACGACGGCATCCGTCGCTACGTCTCCGACGTGGAAACGTACTGGGACGAGCTGACCGTCCGACCGGTGCAAATCCGGGCCGCGGGCCAGGTTGTGGTAGCCCTCGGGATGACCAGCGGGCGGGGCATGATGGGCTCCTTCAAGGACGCGCCGACGACATGGGTGCTGAAGTTCAAGGAAGGCTTGGTGATCCACGCGCAGGTCTTCTCCGATGAGCGAAACGTGCACGATGCGCTGGGTCGCTGATGGCTAGCGATAGCACCGCCTAGCACCGTTCGCTCAGGCCTTCCCGCGATCTCCCCGCCAGTCCTTCAGTTTGGCGAGCGGCTGCTCATGCGATGATTCGAGTTCATGTTCGTCGCCCCGTGATCTGCTCCGCTCGACCGATCAGCAGGCGGGCTTAGACACCTTCCCTCACGGTGGTAGAGACCGGTCCCGCGCTCGAGGTCCGGGACGCAGAGGCTCGGTGGGAGGCGTTCCGCGGATGAGCGCCGGCACGCCAGCGTTGTTGGCGGCTGCGGCTGGTGTGGGGTTTGGGCACGCGGTCATGGCGGATCATTGGCTTCCGCTGGCCCTCATCGGCCGGACACGGCGCTACCCGGTGTCTCGCATGACAAGGCTCTCGGGGCTTGCTGGAATTGCCCACGTTCTCATGTCGATTGTGCTGGGTGGCATGGTTGTCGTGATCGGACTGCAATTTTGCTCGCAGGTGCAAAGCGCGCAGGACGTGATCGTCGGCAGCCTTTTGATCCTCACGGGCGCGGGGCTCGTGATCATGGAGTTGAGCGGGCACGGGCACGTCCACTCGCACGATCACGCCCACAGTGATACCGCAGCTTCGTCGTATGGCCATTCGCGTTCACATCAGGCCGAGTGCCCGGCAACGCCTGGGTCTCGTGGTCTCATCGCGATAATGGTTCCCTTCGGGGCTGCAGCATCACCGGACTTGACGATCTTGCCGGTGTTCCTCGCCGCGACGACAGTGGGGGCGGGAACCGCGATCAGCTCGCTGCTCGTGTTCGCTGCGGTCACGATCCTCACGATCGTTGGCTTCACGCTGCTGGCATGCTTCGGGGGATACCGGGTACGCAGTCAATGGCTCGATCGCTGGGGGACGGCCTTTACCGCGCTGGTGCTCGTTGTCATCGGCACCCTCGTGCTCGCTGGCTTGATCTAGGTGTGCCCCGACGCGCTGTAAGCTGCCCCGGGGGCATGCGTAAGTTGGCGTGCAGGCGCTCAACTCATCGCGCCTGCACAGCTTTCAATCGTCAGGACGTGGCGGGGTCTGGCAGAGGCTCCCGTCGCTGGCTGGAGCAGTCGCCGGCTTGTCTTCTCGCGCTCGCCAGGCCGGGAGATGAACGGGATCCTCTTCTATCGAGTTGCGCCGGCGAGTGTAGATGCGCTTCGACGCGCGAGTCCTGGCTCACAGAAGAGCCACACACGTCACAACAGCGACCCAGCGGTGAGCCCGGTGAGTCGTCGCCAAAAAAGTCGAGGATCTGGCGTCTTCTGCACTCACCGCTTGAGACAAACAACTCGATAGACCGGTAAGCATGGCGACCACGATCCTTGGCGTGCTCGAGTGCTCGGTAAGCGATCCGGGTGTCGAATTTGCCGGTGAGCGTCGCTTTGAGGGTGTTTTTCTCGCCCGGGTCAAGGCGCACGGCGCCTGCACGCTCAGCCACCGACAGCAGCAGTCGCTCCTCCTGTTCCAGATGCGGGATCTCGAGCGCGCCCGCGCATGCTTTGCGCTTCAGCGAGGCGAGATAGATCTGAACATCCTCCACGCTCGTCGTTTGCCGTTTGTGCAAGCGGAAGAGGCGCCTCAAGTCGGCGGCCGACGCGAGCAGCAGCGCTCGCGCCTGCTTTTCGTCGCGGCCGGCCCTGCCAACCTCGTGGTAGTACGCCTCGAGGCTCTTCGGTATCGACCAGTGCACCACGGTGCGCACATCGGCCTTGTCGACACCCATACCGAATGCCGTCGTGGCCACGACGATGTCGGAGCGCCCTTGCATAAAGGCCGTTTGGGCCAGTTCGCGGTCGAACGGGTCCATGCCGGCGTGGTAGGTCACGGCCGAGAGCCCTTCTGAGGTCAGCATGCGGGTGACGCTCTCCGTCTCCTTGCGCGTGCCGCAGTAGACGATCGCCGGCCGCGCCGCCGCTTTCTGCAACTCCTTGAATAGGATCGTTCGCTTGTGGTCTGATGTCTGAAGATCTTCGACGTTTGCGACATCGAAAGTCAGATTCGGACGGTCGAAACCAGAGCTAACGTGCACCCACTCGCGCAGTCCCAGCCGTTCGGCGATTTCACTAGCCACCGTTCGTGTCGCGGTAGCAGTGACCGCCATGATGGGCGGGTGTCCAAGGGCGGCGATTGCTTTGTGTAGGCGCAGATAGTCGGGCCTGAAATCGTGCCCCCACTCGGCTACGCAGTGCGCCTCATCGACGACGAACAGTGAGACGCGGCAACTCGTGAGGGCGTCACAGAACTCAGCTGATGCGAAGCGCTCGGGGGCAGCAAAAACCAGACGCATCTTGCCCTGAGCGATATCCGAAAGCACGCGCTTGTTGTGGCCGTCTGGCATCCCGGACGCCAGCATGCACGCCCGAACCCCCGCGTCTCGGAGTTTGCTGAGCTGGTCTGCCATAAGCGCGATCAGCGGGCTTACAACGATCACAAGGCCGTGGCCAGCGAGTGCCGGCAACTGGTAGCAGAGAGACTTACCGGCGCCTGTCGGCATCACGATCAGGCTGTCGTGGCCTCTCAGCGCGGCGGTAACCGCTTCTCGCTGGCCGCGGCGGAACGAGTCAAGGCCGAACCTCGCGAGCAACAACTCGGGGGTCTTTGAGATACCCAGATCTTGCTCGTGCGACTCGAGCAGCGCTCTCAGCTCTTGGGCAGATCGACTCAATACCTGGCGCTGGCTGCGATCCAGATGTCGCCACCGCACACGCGCCTGCGCTAGAACCTCATGTGCGTGGACAGCCGCAAGCTCGCCCGCATCGCCGCCACGCAACTCGCGCCTCGAGCGCTCGATTCTCTGCAGCATCTGCTCCATACCCGCAACCTAGCCAGCGCCGGGGCTGGCACGCTCGCGCAGACAGCGCCCGAGCGCGCCAGCACGCGCCACTGGACGCAAAGCACGGATCAGAGCGTCTGCATATTGCGCGAAGTGCGCGATGGTAGCTTCGCTGCTTGCACATGGACTCGCGTCCGCAGATACAGCAGCGTCAATAGGCCGAGCGTGACCGAGGCGTCGGCTAGGTTGAATGCGATATGGCTCGAGGTCAGCTCGATGAAATCGGTGGCGGACCGGTGTACCAGCAGGTCAGCGAGATTCCCGGCACCACCGCCGAGCATCAGCCCGATTGGCAGCCACAGTGGCCTTGGCGCGCTACGCAAGCGTAGGTAGCGCACGCAGAAAGCAAACGCGAGCAGCAGGCCGATCACGCTGAAAGCCGTGCGCAGTGCAGCTCCAACGGGGATGAACCCCAGCAGGAACTCATGATTGTGGACGTTGACGAGCTCCACCCCCTTGAGCAGGTGCTGGTGTGCTCCTGGCACGACCGAACCGTTGACCGCCTTCTTGGATAGCTGATCGGCGGTGAACACCACGAGCGTCAGCAGGCCGGCTCTCGACACCGGGCGCTGTCGTTGCGAGGTCGGCATGCGCATCGAATGCATGCTACCCATCGTGCCAGGGTCCTAAATGCACGCTGGCAGCGATCTGGTGCTCACCGTGGTGGCCACGAGAGCATCTTCTAAGACGTCACCAGTCAAGAGGGGGTCCAGCGGGGACCCCCTAGCCGTCCCCGGCGTCGGCGCGGAGATCCGCAGGGAGCCCACGTGTGCTTGTGCCGCGCGACCGCAAGTCGGCCGCCGGCGAGTAACCTCGGGGTGTGCTCGGACTCAAGCGATTCGTTCGAGTCCAGCGGTGGCCCTGAGCGCCTGTTGCCCGCCGATGGAGGAGCGCGCACCGGTGATGGCCGTGGTTTGCGCGCGCATCAACTCGAGCATTCTCACTGCCGCATCTGGCGCGTCTCTACCCCTGTTGTTGTTGAGCATCACACGCGTCTCGCCGCGGCGAAGAGCCGCATTCATGCGAGCTACCCTTTCGATTATCTGCGTCAGCTCAACGTCTGAATACCTGTAGGCAAAGCGCTCTGCGACGGTGCGGCCCTCCAAGTATCCGTGAGTGTTGCGGCCATGCGCACGCAGGTAGGCGAGCCCTTGCGAGGTGACGACAGTCAAATTAGAGGGCATGATCGTGTGATGCTCGCCGGGTGGAGCATCGACGCACACAAGGGCGACGTCACGGTCTGCAAGGTAGGTGAGGGTCCGCTGTAGGGTGGATTGGTGCACCCACGCGCGGTGGCGAAACTCAATCGCGAGAGGCACGTCGGAGACTCGCCCGATCAACGAATCGAGCTCCGACAGTTGGTTATCGCCGGGTGAGAATGAGGGTGCGAGTTGCAGCAACAGCGAGCTGAGCTTGCCCGCCTGACGTAGAGGCTCGAGTATCGTCAAGAAGTCATCCAGTAGGGCGTCCTGGAGTCGTCGTGTCAGGAGGACGCGTCCAGATGCATCAGTCGTTATCCAACGCTGCAGACTTGCGGGCAGCGACGATGGGTAGGCGACGTGGCGGGAGAGCGCCCGGTGAAGCTTGACGTCGAATGTGAAGCCAGTCGGGGTGACGGTCGCCCACCGTTTAACAGCCGCGAGCGACGGTAGCCGATAGAAGGTGGAATTGACCTCGACTCCCGCAAAATATTTTGAGTAGTAGGCGAGACGCTCGCGTGAGGGCAGGCCACGCGGATACCACTCGCGCACGAAGCCCTCATCGGCCCAGCTCGATGTGCCAATGACCACGCGGCCAGCCATAAGTGGTCTCCTGTTGCGCTCGACGTGGGCAGCTAGTCGCCGCCGCGTGAGAGCTCCATCTCGAGCTGGCTAGTGGAGGAGACGCGTGAGCTGCGGGACTTGCGGTGTGTCGAGCGGCCACGCTTGGCCCAGTGCCCGACTACCTCTCGACTGCGACAGCTGTAGTAGTTGACGCGCCTGTCGATCGGCTGAAGCTCGAGCCCTCCGGGTCCAGCGCCTGTGACGATCGCATGGAAGCGCCGCCCGAGACGGTCTACCTCAACGATGTGCCCTGTCTTGATTCCCTCAAGTCGCATGATTAACCACCAATCCGCCGAGCAAGCCAGGTGATAGCGCTGTCTGGCCTACGCACAGATGGCAGTCGCAGAGCGCCGAGCGGCTGGCCAAACTCGTGCCGTTGCTTGTTGGACATCCGGTCATGGCTGGATGTCTACCAGTGGCTTGAGAGAGTTCTCTCACGCGCACGCGCGCGTGTTAATACGAGCGCCACGTCCAGGTTTCGGGTCGCTTCTGTAGGCGATATCCCCCGCGAGGAGGCGCTGGGTAGCGGTCACGCCTTGCTCAAGCGGAGTTTCGCCCCGCACGATCACACCTCGAGAGCGCCTGGCGTCTAACCGCGCTAGGGCATTGCGCCAGTTGGGAGGGCTGTGTTCGCGTGCCGCCCTGCCGCTCACCGTGACGCGTTAGCGGTGTCGCGGCTAAAAGACCCTGTAGGACTGGGCGCTTAGCTCAAAGCCGTGATGACTCTTGCGGTTCGTGCAGGTAACACCAGTCGTGGCGCTCTGGCACGACAAGTCGCCAACCTGCGACACCGTGTCGTAGCTGAGGATCTTGCTAGTCGGGTCGCGAGCGGTGTCACCGGCGCACACAAATTTTGCTTGCCCTGGGCCCGACAGCTCGATACCTTGCCCGTAGTCCACCACATTGGGGCAGTCTGATGGCCGCGGTGGTGGAGACCAGTTGCGCTTGACGATGTCGCAACGCGCGACTCCGTCGATGATCATGCAGCCGATGTTGCCGCTGGGGCTGCGAAAGGAGCCAACGTGAACTACTCGTGGGGGAGCTTCGCCGCGGATTGTCGGCCTGACAGTTGCGTGTGTGGGGCTCTCCGCCTGGGTACGCGCAGCACTCGGCGGCGGCGATGTGCTCTGAGTGACGGTAACGGTGGTTGTGGCTGCGCCACAACCACAGGCAACCGCAGATATGCACAGAACGGCCACGGCAGCTGAGACTCGCAAATACTGGTTCATCCCGCAAGCAGCTTATCGGGTGTGCAGGCCCGCGGTGACGCGACTTCATTTGCGGCGGACAGGTCTAGGTAGCAGGCGTGGCGCTACTCCCGTGAGGTAGGCGCTGAGGCGCCGCATGTGGCTCGCGATCAGGGTGGCGGGGCGGCTCCGCTGTCGGTGCTCTCGCCGCTCAGTACTCGATCGATAAAGCCATTAGCAGCTTGTGGGCTGACAAATGGGGCAAGGCATATGTAGGCGACGTCGGGCAGCAGCAACGGGAGCCGTTGTGTCTGTCGCCGCCTCACCTCGTGGAAGACGATCTCAAAGACCGTTGCCGCGATTGCCTCCACGGCTCTCTCTGGTGGCGCTTGCTCAACGGTTTGCTGTCGGTAACCCTCCTGTAGAAAGACGGTGAAAGTAACCAGTGCGTCGTCGATACGCTGAACCGCTGCTGCACCGATCGTTTGCGTCTCGACAAAACCGAGATGAGCGAATGACGGATAGTCCATCAGAAATCGCACAAATTCCAGCCCTGACTGCCAGATCCGTTCGGGCCAGCTCGGAACCGAGAAGAAGGCCTTCGCCGTGACGGCTGTCATCTGCTGAACACCAAGCTCGTGGGCCTCGAGCGCCGCGGCATGCTTATCGACATAGTGTGTATAGAAGACCTTGCGCGATACGCGCGATCGCGTGCAGATATCAGTGACCGTCATCTCGCTGTACCCATCCTCGGCTGCTAGATCGGCGACCGCGTAGAGGATCCTGTCACGTTGGTTGCGAGCGACCTCTGTCGCGGTTAGTTTGTGACGCCCTCGCGGAAGCGGCTCGGGTTGTGGCATCGAGCGATATGCAGGTCGTTCAGGCAAGGGAACCGCAGTTGCTCGAGTGTGCGCGCGCCACCGGGGCGTTCCGGTGGAGATCTGGTAGGAGCTCGCCCAGGCGAGCAGATCGGGAAGCACGCCGTGCATAGCGCCCTCTCCGCGCTGCGTGCGAGAGCCAAGAATCCGAAATACGCCGCCAACCAACGCTCTCGCCGAGATGTCAGGCAAGGGCGTCTCATCGCCGACCTTCGCCCAGCCCGTATCGATGCTTCGCCCAAGGGCGGATATCAGCTTCTCTCGCAGATCGAGTGCTTGCGGCCCAGCTGCGAGAGTCTCAATGAATAGGACACTTGCCGCTGAAGGATGGTCGGTGGCGAACTGAGCCAGCGCACCGATGACCGTCTCGTGCGCAAGATGCGGATCGCCAGGGCCTAGTCCAAGCTCTATGTTCATGCATAGGTGGTCGGAGATCGCCCGCTGAGCGGCGATGAAGCAGTCATGCTTGTCGCTGAAGCGCTCATAGAAGGTCGAGCGTGACACCCCGCCATGCTGCAGAACGTCCTCCACGGCCACGGCGCTGTAGCCATGCTCGGCTACAGCGCGCACCATCGCATGTAGCAGCCGCTCTTCGGTGCCCGGTTGTTGGGTTCTGAGGAACACTATCTCCGTTGGTCTGGTGCGCACCCTACCTGAGTCATGCAGATGCGCCCTCTCGTCATTCGCTCTGTAGGGCGCGATCTTGGCGGATCTTCACTGCCTGCGCAACAGACATGCACGGTAAGACGATCTCCTCGCACCGACAACGGAAAGCAGAACATCAGTGACCGTGAATGTTCGCTCGATCCTGGATCTGAGCGGGAGGAAGGCTCCTTGCACCGGGAGGTAAATGCGATCTATAGCCAGCAACACAAACAATATTGCGGTTCGGCCCGCAATCTAGTATTATTCCAAAAGATAGTATCCTTGTGAGGATGCCGCTGTTCGGCACGGCTTGGTCTGGTGGGTTGCACAGCGCGGATTAGAAGCTGTCCGACGCGGGGGAGGCACGGGATGAAGTTGGTCACAGAGGACGGGTATCGGGCGAGACTGGCCCTGCGCGAGGTGGGTGTTACCGAGGCGGTAGAGGTGCTTATCTCCAGCAATGGGGGTTTTGCTCTTTATCGGGTGGGCTCTCGCGGGTCAGCTGGAGCTTCGTTTATCGCTGGACCCACTGGTGAGGCCGCTCGATCCGAGCATGGAGTCCTTCGGTCGATAAATCTCGATCCGGTGCGACGAGCTCGATCGGCTGGCGAAGCGGGCAGCACGGCGGAGGAGCTTGAGCGTCGCTGACCTCTCCCGGCGGCGCTCGAGGGGAACTGGCGACACGCTGATAGGTCAGTTCTCCTGCGGGTGCCGTGGTTATCACCCTGGCCACGGCACCCAACCCATGGTGGCCTCGCGAAGAGCAAGCGTTCCGGAGTTTTTGTGGCACACGTACTTGGGAACGCGTTACGGCGGCGGCATCTAGCTGCCCCAGACCGCCATGCGTTGTAGTCGGTCGACGCGAGAGCTATCCGTGCTTGCGGCCCTGCAGTTGAGTAAATGTTAGTACAAGGTGGTTACAAAAGAGCCGCGGAGCTCTGAATGCCTCGATGGCGGCCTATCTGGAACTCTGCTAACCGTCTGAGCAGGCGAGCGAAATGCGGAAGTCTCTCTAGCTGAGACGGCAGCGCTGTTGGAGGCCTATCCGCCAGCCTCTGCCGAGTCGAGGGTAACGCCTTGTTGGGCATTCCATTCGGACCTGCGTCTATGGCCGCCTTCCCTTGGAGGACCCAGTTGTCGGTTGTGTTGGCTTAGGCTACCCGGGTGCAGCACCAGCTCCTATTTTCGTTTAGTCAAGTTCCGATAGGAGGTTCGTTGGATTGGTTAGTTGCTTTGCCTGTATGCGGTTGTGTGTGGTAGTGGCTCGCGATCGCATAGCTGATGTGGTGCCCTCGCTGAGGGCTTTGAGCAAGTGCTTTGCGCGAGTCGTGTTACGGGCTAGCGGAGCGGTGAAGAGCTTGGAGGCCTGGAGGGTCGGTCTCTGGCGCTGAAAAGTGTTTTGTTGGATTGTCTGATTTGAAGGGTTGTTGATCTTAGATGGACTCTCTGGGTTGAGATTGTGGATCAGATTGAGAGAACTCTGATGAATGTGCGCTTAGTGGTCTTTGGTGTTGCCCGTGTGGGAGCGGGCATGATTGCCGCTGTTTTGATGGGTGTTCTGTTCTTCGCTGGCCCGGCGTTAGCGGCGCGCGTGCATGTGCTCTCGATGACCTTCGGTTCGGAAGGCTCTGGGGCAGGTCAGCTAAAGGAACCGAAGGCGCGGTGGTCAACGAAGCTGAACGTCCACGATATGACGCGGGCAAAGGCACCGGCCGCGTTGGGCCGCGCGCTGGGGGCACTGGCGATCTCTGGTTGCGGTGGGCGAGCCGCCGGGGTGGCGGCTCGTGTGCTGGCTGGCTGCCACTGTGATGCTGCTCGTGGATGACTGAGTAGATCTGAGTGACTGTTGGCGCGAGACGGTTGCAAAGGGCAGTGGAACCATGAAGGCCCTTGGAGGGTGGCCTGTCTGGAACAGGCCACCCGGCGTCTGTCGAAGAAGAGAATAGAGAAGATTGGGCTTCTCGTGATTTGATGTGGTTGGTCTTGCTGATCTGAACCTCTTGAGATTATTTGAAGATTGATTTGGAAAGATTGATCTGTATTACTGCGGTTACTCGGTTGACACAAAGCTATTAGGGGTGGATAAATGATTGGATTTATTAGAAAACGCTTGAGCTATGCCAATGTCGCGATGACGCTTGCGCTGGTGTTTGCGATGAGTGGTGGTGCTTATGCTGCTCGCCGTTTCGTGATCACGTCGACGAAGTAGATCAAGCCGAGTGTGCTCAAGCAGTTTAGGGGCAAGAACGGGCTAAACGGCGCCAGCGGGGCGCCTGGCCCGCAGGGTCCCCGTCGGCCTCGAAGGCAAAGCGGGCACGAACGGCAACGATGGCACGAACGGCAAAGATGGTGATAGCGGCAAGAGCGGTCGTAGCTGGGTGGGTGCCTCCTGGGGTGGAGGTGGCCAGGACGGTACCAGATACGAAGTTGAGGATGCGAGGTAAAATAGTGTGGAGGCGACGACATTTACCGGTTCTCAAGCAAGCGCTGTCGTTGGAAAGTTCGGATACAGAGAGTGGAGAATCCAGGCTATGCCTGGGAATAGGACTGGGCAGTCAGGGGTTGAAGCGCTATGCACAGTTGGACGCGGCATGTGGAGACTATTGGTTCAGAGCGTCCGACCCGACGCATGTACAGTTGTGTGGGATAACGGGTGAGCCCACGATGCCGCGTCTTTCAATATGGGAGAGCGACGAGCCTTCTAGATGTGGAACTCGCAGGTGGAGCCTGAGGTTTGCTGGGGTATTGGTGGCAGGGGCGGGATTGTGCCTGGTGAGTGGTGCCTTCTGGTGTTGGGCAGTGGCGCGTGGAGGTGAGGTGGGCTCGATCTGGGTCGGGTGAGGTGGTCTTGCGCGGGTCGGATCTGGGGATGTGGGGATAGGTCTCGGCTGTGACGGGGTAGCGCGCGTTGGCGTGGTCTAGAGGTAGGTGTGGCGCCTGCAGAGAATTGGTGCATATGGGAGATGACGGCGGTTTGGCGCTGGAAGAAGCGCCTTGCTAGCAATCTGGGGTAGGAAGCGTGTAGTGAATGAGCCCATGCGTGTTGTGTCGCAACGTGGCGGGAGTGTCAGAACCACTAGATGCCGGATGCTGATCGGCTCGCTTGTCGCTGGTAGCTCTCCGCTTCCTGGGGGCGTGGGGAGCCAGCTAGGCTTGTTGGTCGTAGCGCGCACGACCGCAAGTGTGATGGCAGTGATGGTGCTCGCGCCGGCGTCGGTGAGGCCAAGGGTAGCTGGGCCACCCGTTTGAGTCTACGCGTGAAGAAGAGAAGCTCTCCATGTGTGTACATCATCGGTAGAGGTGGCGTTCAGTGGTGGAGCGGTGTCGGAATGGTCGGCTGGATCGAGAAGAGGAGAGGAGCCAATTGAGAGTGGCGTGTAGGCAGGAATGCCCCGGGGCGACCGAGGGCCTCGGGCACGTTGTGGCGGTTTCCGGAGTGGGGCTAAGTGCCGCTCCCGGAATTTACGAGTGGAGCGAAGGCAGGCTTTCGCCGGTCAGCGTGCTGCCGAGCGGGGCACCGGCGGGGCGAGGCCGCAGGGCAAGGGCAGATGATCAGCACGATCCCGGTCGAAGG
>JANWLE010000034.1 GCA_025451035.1 Solirubrobacteraceae bacterium | reverse complement strand
GCCGATGACATCTACACCGTCAGCCGCGACTGGAAGACGTACTCCTCCGAACGGGGAGGCGTGCTGGCGGCGGCCGCCGGCTTCCCGCTCGAGCTGGCGCAGGCGATGTTCATCGGCATGGATCCGCCCAAGCACGACCGCCTGAAGGCGCTGTTTCAGCGCGGCTTCACGCCCAAGCGGATCGCCGCCCACGAGGACGCAATCCGCTCGATCGCCGTAAGGGTCCTCGACCGGCTCGAGGGTCGCGAGAGCTGCGACCTGGTGACCGAAGTGGCCCAACCGATCGTGGCACGCGTCATCGGCAGCTTCATGGGCATCGACGAGGCCGACGATGAGATATGGGCGAAACTGATGAACTCCACGCTCGGCGCCGGCGATGAAGACCTGAACCCCGACGGCTTTCAGGGCGCGCTCGAGAAAGACCTTCCCGAGATCTTCGAGCGCTGCCGGCGGCTGATCGCAGATCGCGTGCAGAAACCCTCGGACGATTTGACGAGCGTGCTGGTGCACGCCGAGGTCGACGGGCAGAAACTCGAGGAACACGAGATCGTGATGGGCTTCTTCCTGCTGATGGCCGCCGGCAACGACAGCACCAAGGCGACCTATTGCAGCGGCATGCGGGCGCTGATGGAAAACCCCGACCAGATGCGGCTGCTGGTCGAGGACCCATCGCTGATCCCGGGCGCCGTCGAGGAGTCGCTGCGCATGTTCCCCGCCTTCGCGCATTTTCGCCGCACCGCGACCTGCGACACCGAGCTTCACGGGCAGAAGATCAAAGAGGGCGAGAAGGTCGTCATGTGGTTCGTGTCCTCCAACCGCGATGAGACGCGCTACGAGGACCCAGACCGCTTCGATGTGCGCCGCAATCCAGAGCACCAGGCGTTCGGGGCAGGCGGACGGCACTACTGTCTCGGCACTGCGCTCGCCCGCCTGGAGCTGAAGATCATGCTCGAGGAGACGCTCAAGCGCTACCCCAACATCGAGCTGGCAGGCCGCCCGGCGGCAGTCGAGTCGCTGTTCATCAACCAGCTAAAGACGCTGCCGGTCCGCCTCAACGCGTAAACGTGGGCCTCCTCCCGGACGGTGGCCGATCCAGCCGCCCGGGAGGCTCCATGGCCCTCGGCCTCGGCTACTGGTACATCGCGCCGGGCGGAGGCCCGCCTCCGTAGGCCGAGCCCGAGTTCGGGCCGCCCGAGCCCCGATGCGAGCCCTGGCCGCCCATATGCGGGCACGGGTGGCCGCTGCCCTGGCTTTGCGAGTGGGAGCCAGGCGGCGCCGGCGGCTTTGGCGTGGTTGTGCTCGGCGTCGTCTGTGTGCTGCTCGTCGACTGTCCGGCGGGCGCACCGGCGGCGCCGGCGATGCCGGCACCGACGCCGCCGGTGGCGAGCGCTCCGACTACCAGCCCGACCTTGATCATCTTCGTCCTGTTCATAGGTGAACCTCCGATGCTCGCTTTCTCGCTTACGCAGACCATGCTCGGTGTGACCCCTAAGCGCGGGGCAACGCGCCTCTAAGCGGCAGGGCAACGAAACGTAGGAACCCTTCTTACGCGCCGGCGGGCTCTAGCCGAGCCGCGCGAACAGCTCGCCCCACTGCTCGAGGTGGCGGTCGCCGAGGAACTCGCTGGCCGCCCGCTCGTGAGCCGTGCCGCCGAGCCGCGCCGCCAGCTGCGGTTCGCGCAGCAGGCGCTCCACCGCCGCGCCGAACGCCTGCACGTCGCGCGGGTCTCTGATCAGCAAGCCGTGCTCGCCGTCGGTGATCTGGTCGGCGATCCCGCCGACGGCGCTCGCGACGATCGGGCGCGACTTCCACATCGCCTCGGTGACGGTCAGGCCAAAACCCTCGGCGAGGCTCTTCTGCACGACGATCGAGGCGTGGCGTTGCAGCGCGTTGATGATCGCGGCGTTCTCGCCCGGGTCGACCATCGGCACGCAGGCGAGGTGCACGCGGCCGCGTGTCGCGTGGGGCAACGCCCGCCAGCGCGCGACGCAGTCGTCATACACCTCTCCCGCCTCGGGGTCGTCGGCGACGCCGGTGACCGCCGGTCCGGCGAGCACGAGATGAGCTCCGAGCGACGGGTCGACGTGGTGGGTGAAGCCCTCCATCACGCCCGCCATGTCCTTCAGGCTGTCCCAGCGCGAGGTCTGCACGACGAGCGGGACATCGACTCGGGCGGGCGGTCCGCTCTGCAGGATGTCGACGTGCCGGTTGATGCGTCCCGGCGAGCCGTCGACGCGGGTGAAGGGAACGATCGGCGGGCTGCCGTCGCCGTCCAGCAACCCAACGTAGCCGAGCGCCATGCGCACGTTGCGTCGCGACATCGGCTCGTTCTTGGCTGAGAATGGGTCAAGCGACGGCGGGATCACGAACGTCTGCTCCGCTCGGGCCCACGGCGGCGCGAAGCACGCGCGTGAGACGACGTACGCGTCGGCTTCCTGCGCGTAGGGGCGCAGGAACTCCCACGCGCGCTGAGTCCACTCGTTTGGTCTGTCGCGGCCGACATGGCAGCGCCAAACCACCTTCGCGCCAGCGCGCTTGATCGCCTGAAGCAGCCCCACCGGCTGAGGGTCGTGCAACAGGACGACGTCCCCGCGGCGCACGAGCGCCAGCAGCTCTTCGCTGTTGCGCTGCAAGACGCTCTCGTAGTGCTTGCGCTCGGCCTGTCCCAGCGAGCCGCCGTCACCCGGATACCCATACAGGCCGTTGTGGATGCGCTTTGTGATCGCGAAGAACCCCGGGTCGCCCTGGATCACCAGCCAGCGAGCGTCGATGCCCGCGCCGCGAACGTACGCAAGCAGGGTGTGCAGCATCTCCGCGACGCCGCCGCCGGCGGCGGTGGAGCTGACGTTCAGGACGGCGTGCCCAGCCAGGCTCGCCTGGGCTGCGTCGGCGACCTCCTCGTAGCGCGCCATGCGCTCCGCGCCGATCAGCGACTCAAGCCGCGCCGCGTCGAGTGCCTGGACCTCCACCTCCTGTATACGGGTGTGGGTGGGCGCGCTCATCGGCTCGCCGCCCGACTGAGCGAGGGCTTCCGTGTGGCGCGGGTGCTGGTCAAGGCGGTCATGCGCTGACTGTTGCACCGCGCTCCGTGCTCGCCATCCGCGTAATGCACGGAGATCATCGGAGAACTACGCAGATGTTCTAGCCGCCATCGCGCGCAGGTTGACGTCCGCGGCCTTTCGCATTTTGTGTTAACCGGCTTTACCTGCGGGCGCGCTCTTCCAGAAACTCATAGCGCAAACCAGGCACCTTTGAGCTCCGGTGCGCGTCGGCGCCAGCACGCACCGGACCGATTGGAGATGGCACGGCCGGGTAGTAGAGGCCGGTAGCGATAGAGGAAAAACTCACACACGGTAAGGAGGAGTACAGATGATCTTGGCTCTTGCCCTCATCCTGCTGGCGCTCGCGATCTTTGGCGGGATCGTCGTTCATCCTCTGCTGTTCTTGATCGTGCTGCTCGCGCTGCTCGTGTTCTTCGGCGGTAGCCGCCGGGGCTCGGTCTACTGACCGCTCGCGCGCGGCTGGGTCTGCGGCGTCACGGAAAGTCGCGGGCCCTTCCGGTCGTCTTTGGGCGAGGGTGAGCGAGCACGAGAGTCGCTGGCCGCGGCCAGCTTCCCTTTCTGCGGCGGATGGTCGTTTGCCGGCTCGAGTAGACGCGGGTTTGTCCGGAGCGGGAAGCGAGACCGAAGGGGTAGGGTCAACTCATGCAGCATCGTTTCGTTGGCCCCCGCTACACCGTGGGGATCGAGGAGGAGCTCATGATCGTCGACCCCTCCTCGTTTGATCTCGTCAACGCGATCGACTGGATCCTCGGCGAGGAGCCGGCTTATGGGCAGATCAAGCCCGAGCTGCTGGAGTCTGTCCTCGAGATCTCCACCTCCCCCTGTCAGGACGTCGCCACCGCCACCGGAGAGCTGACGGCGCTGAGGGCCCTCGCCCGCGACCGGGCGAGAGCGAGAGGCCTCGAGATCGGGGCGGCGGGAACCCATCCGTTCGCGCGCTGGGAGGACCAGCGGGTCGTGAAAGATGACCGCTACCGCGGGCTGGTGCGCGCGCTCGGGTTCGTGGCGCGACAGGAGCTCGTGTTCGGCATGCACGTGCACGTCGGGATGGCGGACCCCGAGGAGACGATCGCCGTCACCAACAGGATGCGCCCGCACATACCCCTGCTGATCGCGCTGTCGGCGAACTCGCCGTTGTGGCGGGGCGAGCTGACCGGTCTCATGTCCAGCCGGATACCGATCTTTCGCGCCTTCCCCCGCGTCGGCCTGCCTCCCCGCTTCGAGGATTGGGCTGACTTCGAGCGCAGGATCGAGGTGATGAGCGGCTGCGGCATGATCGAGGACTACACCTACCTCTGGTACGACGTCAGGCCCCACCCGCGGCTCGGCACGATCGAGGTGAGGGCGATGGACTCCCAGACACGGGTGCAGAGCACGGCCTCCCTCGCCGCGTTGGTCGTCTCACTGGTAAAGCTGCTCACCGAGGAGTTCCAGCGCGGCCGGCGACCACCAGAGGACACCTGGGAGGTGCTGGACGAGAACCGCTGGCTGGCTGCGCGCCACGGGCTCGACGCCGAGCTCTTGGACCAGGCCAGCGGCGAGCGTCGCACGGTGCGTGAGCTCACGCAGGCGCTGCTCGAGCGGGTCAGGCCGCACGCCGTCGAGCTCGCTTGCGAGCAGGAGCTCGAAGGGATCACCGAGATCCTGCTCACCGGCAACGGCACGCTGCGCCAACAGATGGTGTTCGAGGCCAACCACGACCTCGAAGAGGTCATGAGGGAGATCCTCTCAGGAGCGCGCTGATCGGCCAGGTGAGATCGCGGGCGCTGCGGCCTATGATCATTAACTGGCAGAGCGGGTCGCTGACGCATGACGCGATGTGTGTCCGCGACATCCGAGCGGACGCACGAGGTGGTCGATCATGGTCAGGCCGGACAGCGAGCGCAACGTCCTAGCGCGGCGAGCGGTCGGTGGCCCCGCGCGCCAGTGGTCGGCGAACGTGCAGCGCCAGCGGCTGCTCGCCGCGAGCGCCGATGCGGTGCGCCAGCGGGGGCGCAGCGTCACCGTCGCCGACGTCGTGCAGCGATCGGGTGTCTCGCGACGCACCTTCTATGAGCTCTTCCGCGGCCTTGAGGATTGCCTGCTGGCCACGTTCGAGGAGGGGCTCGAGCGCGCCGCGCGTTACGTCACCGACGCGGATGACCCCGGCCGGCCGTGGGCTGAGCGCGTGCGGGCCGCGCTCACCGCCCTGCTCTCGTTCCTGGAAGAGGAGCCGGTGATGGGCAGGATGCTTCTGCTCGACTCGCTCTCGATCAGGCCCGAGGTGCTCGAGCGCCGAGAGTTATCGCTGAAGGAACTGGCCGGCGTCATCGACGAGGGACGCCGGCAGACGGCTGGCGAGCAGCCGCACTCGCCGCTGACCGGCGAGTGTCTGGTCGGCGGCGTCGTCTCGGTCGCGAGCTCGCGACTGTCCGGCCCCCATCCGGGCCGGCTGGTCGACCTGGTGCCCGGCCTCATGAGCGTGATCGTGCACCCCTACCTGGGCGCGGCGGCCGCCGCGCGCGAGCTCGCCACGCCGGTGCCTGACGTTCCGTCGTTGACCGAGACGAGCAGCAATCCGCTCGCGAGCCTGCCCATGCGCGTCACCTACCGTACGGGCCGGGTGCTGATGGCGGTCGCGGCGAACCCGGGCGCTTCCAACCGCGAACTTGGCGTTGCCGCCGAGGTGCCAGACCAGGGACAGATCTCAAAGCTCCTGGCCCGCCTGGCGAAGGTCGGTCTGATCGAGAACGTCGGCGAGGGCACGGTTCGCGCCGCCGCCAGCTCCTGGTCTCTCACCGACGTCGGCTGGGAGGTCCACGGCGTGTTCGCGCACGGCGCGGGCAGATAGGGGGACACGCCAGGCGCCGCCGCTGGCTCTCAGCGCCGCTACTGGTTGAGGCCAAGCGTTTCCAGCAGCATGTTCCAGTCGACCTGGCCGCGGCTGATTTCAAGTTCTTCGTACTTCCTGGCGAGGCGCTCGGTCTGCGCGAGCAGGCCCCTGTCGGTGGGCGCGAGATACCGGCGCAGCAGGCTTTGAGGGATTTCTTTTATTTCGATCGCCTCGACGTGCTTGGCGTACTGCTTTGCGCTTGCCGGCATGGACGTGAAGCCGGTCGCCTTCCAGGCGTGGATGTCTTCGCAGAGGTTGGGCACCTTCAGGGCGAGCATTTCACCCATCGACTTCGCCAGCCGGCGGTCGCTGCGGGTGATCGTCGGGTTGCTCCACCGCAGGCGGTTCAGCGCCCTGATGTAGGCGCGAACGATCTTCGCCTCGGTGTGGTAGCCGGACGCCCACAGGGCGCCTGCGGCCTCGGTGCTGAGCGCCTGTCCTTCTTCGTTCTGCGGCGAGCCCGCGCCGGCGTCGGCGCATTCGCCGCGGAACTTCGCGTTGAGCTTGTGGATCCCGGCTTCGATCCTCGACCAGGTGGCGATGGCCGAGTGCAGAACGTCGTGGCTGGCCACCAGGTAGGCGTGCGTCGAGGCGACGTCCTGTGGCGCGGCGGCGGCCGCACGCGCGGGCACAAGCACCACCGCGAGTACCGCCAAGCCTCTCAACATCCCCGGACCTCTCAACATCCTGTTCGAAGGTTACCCGTGATACGCGTCTCGCTCGCCGATTCGGCCCACCTGCCGCACAGCCAGAGCCTCAGCTGGCCGCGTCGGGCGTGAGCCCCACCAGCTGCGCGCTGCGTTCCCACAGCCCCGCGGCGAGAGCGTCGTCCTGGGCCTGCGCGCTCGGCGCCAGGACTTTCTCGTCCTGCACGTACGCTCCGCTGAGGGAGGCCGCCTCGTCTGAGAGCGACAGCCACACCAGCGAGCGGGCGCCGCGCTCGGGTGAGCGGAAGAACGGCGCGCCGAGCGTGGTGAGGACCTTCCAGATGCCGTTTTCGTTCTTGCCAAAGCCGGTCCGCACGACACCGGGGTGAAAGCAGTTTGCGTGAAGCTCCGGGGCTCGCCTGGCGAGCTCGCGTGTGAACAGGATGTTGCACAGCTTCGATGTCCCATACACCCGCATGGCGGAGTAGGACTCCTGTGACTGCAGGTCCTCGAGGTCAAGCCGCCCGGACTGGTGCGCGTCGGAGGAGGTGGTCACGACACGCCCGCCGCGCAGCCGCTCGCGCAACAGGCTCGTCAGCAAAAACGGCGCGAGATGGTTCAGCGCGAAGGTCCGCTCGAGCCCCTCCGGCGTCTGCGTGCGCGAGGCGAACAGCGCCCCGGCGTTGTTGGCCAACACGTCGATGCGCTCGTGGCGGTGGCGCAGCTCGTCGGCGAGCCTGCGCACATCGGCCATCAGCGTGAGATCGGCGACGTGCTCGTGGACGCTCGCGCCGCTCGCAGCCGCCCTCGCCTCGCCCGCGACCGCTTTCACGCGCTCCTCCTCGCGGCCGACGATCGCGACCTGCGCCCCTCGGCGGACGAGCTCGATCGCTGCGGCGCGGCCGATGCCGCGTGTTGCCCCGGTGATGACTACGAGCGCGATCGCTCGACTCTACACGCGCGCGGCGGGCTAGGGGTGGCGGGTCCGCTCGGCTGCGCGCGTCGCTTAGAGCGGGAGCGGCCGCGAGCAGAGTGTCAGCCGAGGAGGGTCCGCGGTGCTCATGCGCGTCTGGTTGGGCACGCCACGATCCCTTGAGGCGTGCGGGATGCTAGAAGAGAGCACGCATGGCCAAGGCAGGGGACGATAGAGACCGCCGCGCCCGCGCGATGTATGAGCTCTATGAGCAGGGCGCGACGCTCGAAGAGGTCGGGATCTGCTTTGCGCTGACGCGCGAGCGGGTGCGCCAGATCTTCAGGGACGCCGGGCTTCACACACGGTCGGTGGGGGAGGCCTCGAGGCTCGCGAAAACCTACTCCGAGCAGGAGCTCAGCGACTGCCTGCGTTTCGTCGAGGAGGCCTTCGCGGGCGTGCCGGGGCGGTCCGAGTACGACGCGTTCGCGCGCGCACGTCGCCTGGCGGACGGGCGAGCCTGGCCGACCGGCCGCGCGTATGCGCACAGATACGGTTCCTGGAGGAGCGCGCTGCAGGCGGTGGGCGTGCGCCAGACGCGTAAGACGCGAGCGAAGATGTACTCCAACGAGGAGATAATCCGCTGCCTGCAGACGGCGAACGGCACGCTGGGCGGCGTGCTCTCGCACGCCGCCTACGACCAGTTCGCGCGCGGCCAGCGCTTCGCCGACGGGCGGCCGTGGCCGACGTGGCAGGTGTCGGCCAACAGGTTTGGCGCCTGGAGCCAGGCGCTGCGGCAGGCCGGGCTGAGCGCGAACCCGCCGTCGCCGGTCGCGGGCCGCAGGCGCTTTGACGAGAAGTCCTGTATCGAGGCGGTGCGCTCCGTGGCTCGCGCGCTCGGTAAGGCGCCTACGGTCCGCGAGTACAGCGAGCTGGCGCGCAGGTCAGACGGCTCGCTGCCGAGCCTCGCCACCGTTCGCAACCGCTGCGGCAGCTGGGCTCAGGTCGTGGAGGAGATCGAGCGCCGCGGCGGCTGACGGCGCCGCTCGCCTTGGCAAGCGGCCGCGGCGCAGATTCACTGCCGCGCGCTAGTCGTGCTGTTCGTGGGGCTCGCTCGCGGCGGCTGGTGGCCGTGACTCCTCTGCCAGCGAGGTGATCGCGAGTGGCCCCTGTGCCGCGGACTCGAGCACCTCGGTCGCCTCCTCCAGCGAGCGCGCATAGAACTCGACGAGCAGGTGCACCACGATGTGGTCCTGCTCGTGGCTGTGGAAGCGGACATGGACGAAGAACTCGTGCACGCCGTACTCGCCGAACGCCGCGTAGGCGAGCGCGTCGCCGGCTTCCGGCCCGGCGCACGTCTCGACGTTCTCGTTATCGACGCTCACCGTGCAGGAGGCGACCCAGGGGGTGCCTGCGACCATGCGTTCCCAGCGGTCTTCGACTGGTTCGACGCGGCCGTCTTTGAAGCCGAGGTGGGGTTGGTCGTGCATGCAGTCGAGGCATTGGACGACGG
>JANWLE010000033.1 GCA_025451035.1 Solirubrobacteraceae bacterium | reverse complement strand
GGTCATCTGGTGCTACGGAATGGAGGGCCGAAGAGCCTTCAGGTGGGCCAGGCAGGGAAGCCAAGCCCACCGTGTACGGCTTCCCATAGACTATACATCGATGAGCGACATATAGTGGCGGGTGTGGAGTTCCGGCCGCCAAGCTATTACGCGCTTGCTGCCCTGATTGATGGGCCGCTTCATGGTTATGCGATCGTGCGGCGTGCTGCTGAGCTTTCTGGCGGGGCGGTGCGGCTGTCGACGGGGACTTTGTATGCGCTATTGGAACGGGCTATGGCGGATGGGCTTGTCACGGCGGGTGAGCCGTATGTCGAGCGGGGGCGTAAGCGGCGTGACTACACGCTGACGCAGGCGGGGCGTCTTGCGCTGCAAGCGGAGGCGGTCTCTCTCGCGCAGGCTGCCGAGACGGTCACTCGGCGGCTACGTGGGCGAGCGGGCGTGGTACCCGCATGAGATCGCGATTGCTCAATCTGGCTTTGCGTGCCTACCCGGTCCAGGTGCGTCTAGAGCGTGGCGAGGAGATGTGGTGTACCGCGCTCGATCTCAGCCGCGGATCCTCCTGGCTATTCGCGCGGGAGACGGTAGCGCTGGTGCGCGGTGGTCTGCACGCCCGCGTGAGGATTACCACGGCGGTGGGGCCGAAGCGGTTGGTCGGCGACGTTCTCGCTCAAGCGGTCACCGTATGGGGGATCCTGGCTCTCACGGAGACTCTGCGAGTAGTTACAACGGCATACTGGAACCCAATCATCGAGGAAGAGATCTATGTTGGACTGCTGGCGGTTTCGGTGGCGCTTGCCCTCTTCGGCTACGACCGCCTAGCCGGAATCTGTGGTTTTGGATGGATCTTCGTTCTGCTCTACCTGACCCAGACCCAGACACCCTTCGGCTGGAGGACGGGCGCGTCCTTCACTCTTCAACCACTCGGGGGTGTGATTCTGCGTTCGCTGATCCCAGCGGTCTGCTACACCGCGATGGTGCTCGTGCCGCGATCCAGGCGCCCCGATCTCAGACGCCTCGTCTGGCTTGTGGGCCCAGCGGTAGTGGCGATAGCGGTGCGCTTCAATTTCGGCATAGGACTGGAGGCCGTGATCTTGCTAACGGTCCTAGCCGGCGGGCTGATCAGGCTCCCAGCCGACCCGCGTCTGGCGCTCGCGTGCGCGCTGGTGCTGAGCGAGGTGGAGCTCTCGAGATGGGTGATCGGTGCGAGGCTATTCAACGGCGCACTGCTGCTCTATTGGGTTCTCGCGTCAGCACCGCTTGTACTTGCCGCAGGTGCGCTGCGCCTCTACACGGCGCGAGAGTCCGGGTAAAGGCTCATGAGAGCCGAGCGAGTCATCCGTGCTGCACTGTTGGCATACCCGCGTGAGGTGCGCCGTTCTCGCGGGGATGAGATGACCGCGACTGTGCTCGACTTGAGCAAAGGGTCACGGTCGGCGTTTTTGCGGGAGTCCCTGGCGCTCCTGTATGGGGGGCTGAGTGCGCGTGCTGGGATGAGTGCCGAAGCCAGCACGCGCCAGCTGGCCGATATCTGTGCCCTGGCGGCGACGATCTGGGGATCAGTGATGCTTTGTATCTGGCTTGGCTTTGACCGGGCTATCTATGAAACCCAAATGTTTGGCGGGCTCGCAACACATGCGGTGATCGTGGAGGCACTGCTGGCGCTATCGATCGGATCGGCGCTTCTCAACTACAGGCGGGTAGCCGGTCTATCTGGGCTGGCGTGGATTGGCGTCTTCCTCGAGAGCAGGTTCAGGACGCGCCTTGAAATCGACAGGGATGTGCTTGCGTGGTGCCTGCACTGGGTCGCGTTCGTGCTGATGCCGCTTTGTGGATATGTCGTGATGCTCCTCGCTCTCGACGATAAGCGCCGGCGCCATCCAGTGCGCTTGGGCTGGCTCGCTGGCGTGATCCTCCTCGGGATCGTGGTGGCACCCCCCGGCGGCCCGCTCGGACCCGGGCGGTGGTTCGAAGGCATCATCCTGCTCGTGATGGTGATAGCTGGCCTGGTGTTGCTCGGAGCCAGCACAAGGCTTCCCTTGGCCCTTGCGCTGGCCCTAGCCGGTTTCGGGCTGTCATTCTGGACGGCGAACTGGTCTCTCGGGGTGAGCAGCACGAATACCTGCTACTGGGGATAACCACGCTCGGCCCAATACTGCTAACAGCACTAGCAGCAACAAGACTCCGCTACACCCACCAACAACTAGCAAGCTAAGGAATGGCAGATAGCGACACTCGAAGATCAGAAGCTCTTCAGCGCTGATTACCTAATCCGCTTTCCATCCCGAAACACCTAAGCGCAAGGTTTCAGAGAGAGAGAAGTATACGGAGCGCACGGCGCGGCGGCTGGGCGCGCTGGAGCTGTAGCGCCGGTCGTCGGGTCGACCGGCTCGCGCTGCCCCGACTTCTCGACATGCCAGCACGGAGGAGGCACCTTCGGTCCTTGAGAGCGCGCCGAGAAGGATGCGCACCGAGCGCCACGAGAAGAGGCGGGGAACGACGACTCTCACCCCGAGCGCGGCGGTAAGCGCGAGTCTCTCAGACGTTGTTGGTCGGTTCCGTCTCGACGCCCAAAGCGATACTTGAACTCAACTCGCTTCGCAGCTAACCCTCATCGTCATGTAGGTGCTGTTTGGGCTCCGGCGATAGTCGCCGAATGGCTCGCACGGCGCAAATCCCGCGCTCACGTAGAGCGAGCGAGCTGGCGCGAATGCTTCCATGGACCCGGTCTCAAGGCTCACGCGTTCGAAGCCGCGCTCGCGGGCGACAGCGAGGACATAGTCAAGCATCGCACGGCCAATGCCCAGGCCACGGACATGCTCAGCCGTATGCATCGTCTTCAGCTCCACGTGCTGATCATCAAGCCGCTTGAGCGCGCCGATCGCGACCAGCTCCCCGCGGCAGCGGATACTGAAGAGGGTGACTGCGGGATCGAGCAGGCCATCGACCTCGAGTGCGTGCGCATCCTGTGGCGGGCTGTGCAAACGACCGAACTTCAGATGATGCTCGACGAGTGCTCGGACGTCATCGATCCTTGGATCAGCGATCGCGATGTCGAGCTCATCCACCAACTGGACACTCCTCGTAGGGTGCTTCTCCCGCTGCCTTCTCCCGCCGGCCTTCGCCATGAGGCTTGCTCGTGGACGACAGGAGGCACCGCGATTGGCCGGAGACCAGAGCTTCGACGGTTGACCAGCAGTTTGCGCAACTGGACGGCGACCGCAAGTACATTCAACCGTTCAGCGTCGCGGCGAGTCGCGAGAGCCTGGCGGCGTGGGGTGTTCTCGGGTGCCAGCTCCCGCCCAAGCTACACAGGCGCATGCGGGCGTTGAGCTGCTCGGCGAGGATCGGTGGGTCGCGCCGAACGGTGTCGCCATGCCCGTCTGTGTTGCGGTAGGCGAACCGGATCATGTCCTCTTCTGACTCCCAGATGCTCACCGTACAGTTGCCGGTGAGCGGGATGCCGGCGGAGTAGGCGGTGATCAATCCGGGCGCTTCGCGGATGTATGTCCCCAGCCGGGTGCCCTCGCACAGGAACCGCACCAGGTCCCGTGACCGTGTGCGGCCAAGGGTGAGCACGGCGAACGCTCCTGAGCTGGCGTCGGTCGGGGACAGTGGCGTGGCCCCGTAGTGCGATCCGCGTGTCGAAGCGACCTCGAACAACGCCCACCACGAGTTGACCTGGGCAGCGAGGCGCTCGGCGATAGGGTGAGCGAGGAATGCCTCGAAGTCGGGCTGCGTCCGCCATGCTGTGAGCAGCACCTGGCGGCGAGTGGCGGGAACGCCCGCACCGAACCCGGCGCTCGATCGCGATCCGATGAACGGCATCGCCTTGGCGAACACCAAGCCGGGAAGACCGGTCAGCTGTTGGCGTGCCGCGTGGCGCCACATGACCGGCGCGTGCACGCCGCGGAAGTCGGTCACGTGCGCGGCGAGCAGCGGCGCCCGGCCACGCCTGTCGAGAGACAACATCATGAGCGCTCGCTCATCGAAGTAGCCGTGCGAAGTCCTTCTCGAAGGCGTCCCTACCGCCCGTGTGGACGATCTCGCCGTGACCGGTGAGGATTCGCTCGAAGTCCCACTCGAGGATCCGCCCGAGCGAGCGTCGCACAGCGGTGCGGTCGCGAAAAATCCCGAGCATCCGGCACTCGGTCGGAGGGCCAAGGTGTTGGCGCATGCGACCCTGCGCCACAAGGCGGGTCATGAGGCCGAAGTTGCAGCACAAATCGCCCGTGATGAGTGTGCGCGTCTTGGGGTGGAAGAACTCGATCTCGTTCAGCCGGCGCCACCCCTCGAATGCCATCTGATCGAGCTCGCCGCGCCATTCGGGCTCCGGCACGCCCGAAAGCAGACCGTCGAAGCGCAGGTCCTTGCGCTTACGAAGAAGACCGGGAGCGGCGAACAGCTTGACGTGCGGGTAGGCGTCGCGGTACTGCTCCATGTAGAGGTGGCCGTGGAGCTCGCTGGCGGGGACGACGAAGCGCACATCGCCGAGCTCATCAAGCGCCGCGCGCAGCTCGGAGCTCAACCTGGCCGGAGAGTAGATGAGCAATCCACCGTCTGCCAGCCGAATGACGGCCATCCGCCGTCCCACCTCGAAACCGAGATAGCGAAGCGGCTGCTCGGTGATCCAGAGATCGGGCGCGATCTCAGACAGGTTCGTTGTCGTCACGAGACCGATCTGTTCCTCACGAGGCCCGACTCCAACGGCGACCCCGGCCGCAACTCCCTGCTGCGATTCGCCGAGCGTGTCGCCTGCACTGCTGTAGGCACAACGCGCACCCTAACAGAACGTTGAACGTTTGTGCAGCACATGCGATCAAGCTCCTGTCTAGACTCAGTTCATGACTGGTCGAGAGAACCATCGCCAGCGCCTGATCGAAGGGGCGCTGAAGTGCCTGCGCGAGAAGGGCTACGCGCACACGACCGCCCGTGACATCGCAGCCGCCTCGAACGCGAACCTCGGCTCGATCGGCTACCACTTCGGCTCCAAGGACGCGCTCCTCAGGGAGGCTCTGAGCGAGGGCCTTCGCCAGTGGACGCAATACTTCCTTTCGCGCGTGCTCGCGCACGAGGACGCGGGGCCGATCGAGCATCTGCGCACCTTCTGGTCCGGGGCGGCTGAGAGTGTCGAGGAGCAACAGGGACTGATGCTCGCGCTCATCGAGGCCCTGCCCGCCGCCGCGCGCTCACCGGTCCTGCGCGCACAGCTCGCCGATCTCATCGAGGAGACCCGTCGCGCATCCCAGGCGACGATCAAGGCTGCGATCCCCGGTGCCGAGGCACTCGACGAGCGCACCGCGCGGACGCTCGCTTCTCTAGTCATCGCCGTCATCGACGGTCTTGCCCTGCAATGGCTCATCGACCCCGAGCGCGCCCCCACCGGAGAGGAGCTCGCCGGCGCACTGGACTCGATTCTGCTCACTGCCACCGGGCCCTTGAGCTAAGCCGCAGAAAGTCGCCGCCCGATACTTCACCTACTTATCCACAACATTTGATAATCGCTCGGCTGCATGGCGGCGCGACCCTGAGGACCGGCTCGCAGTGCGTGTCACCCAATCGCAGATCGTGCCGCGCGCGGCGGCATCGGCCGGCGAGCGCTCGACACCCAGGCGAGGCTCGTCAGGCCGATGGTTACGTGGATCGGAAGCTCATCGGGCGTCTCGCCCGCAGCAATGAGCTCGCCGATCCTCGCAATAGTCTCGGTGCGTTGGTCGTCGGGCAGGGCCGCTATCCAGCTCATCGACGCGATGTAGTCGAGGACCACGTCGGGCCCGGACGGCTGGCGCATCGTTAGCTGGACTTGGCGCGGCTCAGTCCAGCAGCTTTCTGCTCGAACTGTGTCCTGCCAGTGTGGGCCTTGGAATTGCGGGTGCTCCCGGCCAAACCCGGCGATCATGCTCCCTACCTCGTGTGCCCAGGAGGCATCGCTCCAGTCGGGCATGATCCTGAGCACCGCCAGTCCTCCGCCCGCGATCAGCACGCGCTGAATCTCCCGTAGCGCCGCAGCCTGATCGAACCAGTGAAAAGCATCGGCGACGGTGACCGCGTCGACCGACGCGTCTGGGAGCGGGATCGCCTCGGCGAACCCATCGAGCACGCGCTCAACGCCGATGCTGGCGGCAAGAATCTCGCGAAGCTGCGCTTGCGGCTCGACCGCTACGACATCGAGGCCAGCACCGAGCAGCGCACGAGTGAGCTTGCCAGTTCCCGCTGCCAGGTCAAGAACGCGGGCCCTACGAGCGATATGCAGCTCCGCCGCAATGGTTTCGGCGACTGCTGGCGTGTACTCCGGGCGTCCCCGCTCGTAGGCATCGGCGACCTCGACGAAGTTCGCGGCGAGAGGATGCAGGCCCATGAAGGAACCCTACACACTGGTGCCTGTATGCGAGCATTGCTGCATGGAGC
>JANWLE010000032.1 GCA_025451035.1 Solirubrobacteraceae bacterium | reverse complement strand
GCTCCATGCAGCAATGCTCGCATACAGGCACCAGTGTGTAGGGTTCCTTCATGGGCCTGCATCCTCTCGCCGCGAACTTCGTCGAGGTCGCCGATGCCTACGAGCGGGGACGCCCGGAGTACACGCCCGCGGTTGCCGAAGCCATTGCGGCGGAACTGCATCTCTCTCCTTCAGCCCGCGTGCTCGATCTGGCAGCGGGAACCGGCAAGCTCACGCGCGCGCTGCTCGGTGCAAGGCTCGATGTCATCGCAGTCGAGCCTCAGGCGCAGCTACGCGAGATCCTCGCCGCTAGCGTCGGCGTCGACCGCGTGCTCGATGGACTCGCCGAGGAGATCCCGCTCCCGAATGCGTCAGTCGCCGCTGTTACCGTGGCCGATGCGTTTCACTGGTTCGATCAGGTGGCAGCGCTGCGGGAGATCAAGCGCGTACTCGTCCCGGGCGGAGGACTTGCGGTGCTCAGGCTCTTGCCCGACTGGAGTGGCGCCTCCTGGGCACACGAGGTTGGGACCATGATTGCCGAGCTTGGCCGGGAGCACCCGCAATTCGAAGGCCCGCGTTGGCAAGAGACCGCCCAAGCAGAGGGCTGCTGGACCGCGCCACGTGAGGTCCAGCTCACCATGTCACAGTCGGCTAGCCCAGAGGGGGTTCTCGACTACATCGCGTCGATGAGCTGGATAGCGGCCCTGCCTGATGACCAACGTACCGAAACCATTGCCCGGGTCGGCGAGCTCATCGCTGCCGGCGAAACGCCCGATGAGCTCCTGATCCACGTCACCATCGGCTTGACGAGCCTCGCCTGAAGCCCAGGGCACGCTCTCCCTTCTCCCTCTCCTGCTCTAGCACGCGCCTTCGGCGCTACGCACGCGTTCGGTCGACGCCGCCCTTCAGCCGGCTAGCACCATCAGGTGATCGCCGACTCTTCGCACTCACATCCAGGCGAAATGTAAAGCGGATTAGATCACTCAGGTAAATCAGCGCTGAAGAGCTTGATCTTCGAGCGTCTCTATCTGCCGTTTCTTAGCTTGCTAGTTGTTGGTGGGTGTAGCGGAGTCTTGTTGCTGCTAGTGCTGTTAGCAGCATTGGGCCTAGCGTGGTTATCCCCAATAGTAGGTATTCGTGCTGCTCACCACGAGAGATCAGTTCGCCCGTCCAGAACGACAGCCCGAACCCAGCCAGAGCCAGTGCGAGCGCCAGAGGAAGCCTTGTGCTGGCTCCGAGCAACACCAGACCAGCTATCACCATCACGAGCAGGATTATGCCTTCGAACCACCGCCCGGGTCCGAGCGGGCCGCCGGGGGGTGCCACCTCGATCCCCAACAAGATCACGCCGGCGAGCCAGCCCAGGCGCGCCGGATGTCGCCGGCGCTTATCATCGGGAGCGAGGAGCATCCCGACATATCCGCAGAGCGGCATGAGCACGAACGCGACCCAGTGCAGGCACCACGCGAGCACATCTCTGTCGATTTCAAGGCGCGTCCTGAACCTGCTCTCGAGGAAGACCCCGATCCATGTGAGCCCAGACAGCCCCGCTACCCGTTTGTAATTAAGCAGTGCCGATCCGATCGATAGCGCCAGCAGTGCCTCAACGATCACTGAGTGGGTTGAGAGGCCGCCGAACATTTGGGCTTCATAGATAGCCCTGTCAAAGCCAAGCCAGATGCAGAGCATCACCGATCCCCAGATCGTCGCCGCCAGGGCACAGATATCGGCCAGCTGGCGCGCGCTGGCTTCGGTACTCATCCCAGCACGCGCACTCACCCCCTCATACACGAGCGCCAGGGTCTCCCGCAAAAGCACCACTCGTGATCCCTCGCTCGAGTCGAGCACAGTCGCCGTCATCTCATCCCCGCGAGAACGGCGCACCTCACGCGGATACGCCCACAAAGCAATACGGATGATTTGCTTCGCTCTCATGAGCCTTTACCCGGACTCTCGCGCCGTGTAGAGGCGCAGCGAACCTGCCGCAAGTACAAGCGGTGCTGACGCGAGAACCCAATAGAGCAGCAGTGAGTCGTTGAATAGCCTCGCGCCGATCACCCATCTCGAGAGCTCCACCTCGCTCAGCACGAGCGCGCACGCGAGCGCCAGTCGCGGGTCGGCTGGGAGCCTGATCAGCCCGGCCGCCAGTACCGCCAGCAAGATCACGGTCTCCAGTCCTATGCCGAAATTGAAGCGCACGGCTATCGCCATTACCGCTGGGCCCACAAGCCAGGCGAGGCGTCTGAGATCGGGGTGCCTGGATCGCGGCACGAGCACCATCGCGGTGTAGCAGACCGCTGGGATCAGCGAACGCAGAATCACACCCCCGAGTGGTTGAAGAGTGAAGGACGCGCCCGTCCTCCAGCCGAAGGGTGTCTTGGTCTGGGTCAGGTAGAGCAGAACGAAGATCCATCCAAAACCACAGACTCCAGCGAGGCGGTCGTAGCCGAAGAGGGCAAGCGCCACCGAAACCGCCAGCAGTCCGACATAGATCTCTTCCTCGATGATTGGGTTCCAGTGTGCCGTTGTAACTACTCGCAGAGTCTCCGTGAGAGCGATGATCCCCCATACGGTGACTGCTTGAGCGAGAACGTCGCCGACCAACCGCTTTGGCCCCACTGCCGTGGTGATCCTCACGCGGGCGCGCAGACCACCGCGCACCAGCGTCAGCGTCTCCCGTACGAATAGCCAGGAGGATCCGCGGCTGAGATCCAGTGCGGTACAGGACATCTCCTCGCCACGCTCTAGACGCACCTGGAGCGGGTACGCACGCAGAGCCAGATCGAGCAGCAATCTCGATCTCATGTGGGCACCACGCCCGCTCGCCCACGTAGCCGTCTAGTGACTGTCTCGGCAGCCTGCGCGAGAGAGACCGCCTCCGCTTGCAGCGCAAGACGCCCCGCCTGCGTCAGCGTGTAGTCACGCCGCTTTCGCCCCCGCTCCACGTACGGCTCAGCCGCCGTGACAAGCCCATCCGCCATAGCCCGTTCCAACACCGCATACAAAGTCCCTGTCGACAGCCGCACCGCCCCACCAGAAAGCTCAGCAGCACGCCGCACAATCGCATAGCCGTGAAGCGGACCATCAATCAGGGCAGCAAGCGCGTAATAGCTTGGCGGCCGGAACTCCACACCCGCCACTATATGTCGCTCATCGATGTATAGTCAATGGGAAGCCGTACACGGTGGGCTTGGCTTCCCTGCCTGGCCCACCTGAAGGCTCTTCGGCCCTCCATTCCGTAGCACCAGATGACCACTACGGGCCGGCGAGCGGCTACCACTGGAGCCCGCATCCTTGCTCGCTACCTCATGGCGGACAGTTAGCACGGACATCGTGTCCGCGTGATGAGGATGGCGGGCGAAATGGTGGGGAAGGCTTTGGTGACGGGCGTCGTCTGGAGACTGTCGTTCACAGTCGACTAGGTCTTCTCGCGGGTGTCTTTCTCGCTTTCGTGACCTAGCCAGCCACCCACCCCAGCGCCGACCGGTCCACCGACCAGTGCGCCCAAGGCTCCTCCAAGCGCACCGCCAATTGCGGCGCCAACGATGTTGGGCTCCTCATCAAAGTAACTCGAGTGCGTGCGCTTGATTGTCTCCAGCGAATCCGCGCTCAGCAGCACCACGTCGAGACCCGTGCCCCATGCCTGCCACTCAGCCTTTTGGTATGCATCCTGTGCAGCATCGTAGTCAGTCCCAAACTCCCGCACAGTCGTCTTCCGCGTCTTCGGATCACATGCGACGAGGAAGTGCTTGATGTCATCGCCAGCCGTGCTCACGATTGCCTGTTCATTAGCCGTAGCTACCGCTTGCTCACCAGATGGTGGATACGAGTCCGCTATCGCGGACGGCTTGGTCCTTGGTGACGAGTGATAGATCGAGGGTTTTGGCGGTTGCGACGATGAAACGGTCCCACGGGTCGCTCAGTAGATCTCGGGGAATCGCGGTGGTGGCGTCAATCACGTCGAGGCCGACCGGTTGCAGGACGAACGCGGGTGAGGTGACGACCGCTGTTCGTACTTCGCTCACTTCGGCTTCGGTCAGCACTTTGGTTGTCTGTGTGACGTACCACAGGTCGAGGAGGCTCACGACTGAGACGATCACACCGTCTGTGGCCTCCGCTTCGGTGAGCGCGGTGGCGGCGTGCTCTGACAACCGGCCCGAGCCCTGCGTGTACCAGAGCACCGCGTGGGAATCGGCGACGAGCCTCACGCCGAAGCGAGGTCTTCGCGAGCGAGCTGGCTGGCGCGCTGGAAGTCCTCCCAGCTCACGTCTGCGAGGTGGGGCAGCGATCCAGCGAGGCTGCCGCCCGTCCTGGTTGCAGGCGTCTCCACGACACGAAGGTGCGTTCCGGGCCCGACGCCTAGGCGTTTCAGCTGATCGGCGGGAATACTCCCGTCGGCTGCCACAACCAACTCGTGATCACTGTGCTCGTTTGCCGCAGCCACATACACAATTTTAGCGCGAGCAACAGCAGAAAAACCGCATCACACCGCGAACCCCTAAGGCGATCAACAGCATCGCAACAGATTCCTCAGGTCGACGATCGAGTCGCCATCCAAGCTCACACCCCTGGTAGACAACCCCTTCCAGCTAGATAGGGGAAGAGTATTTCGGACAATCCGCCTTGTCTATATATGCAGTCTAGGGTTTTGGAGACCGCTCACATCCGCTCACTTCAGGCACTCCATCGGTCCAGCGTCCCGGTGGCCCGACGGGCTGGTTCTCGGCGGACGTCGGCCGATTAGAGAGATCGATTGGCGGTGATGTTGGCGGGGGCGCAGGCTCCATGGATACCTCCGCGTGTCGTGCAGTTCGCAAGGGAAATGGTGGGCTGGTCTCTCCGCGAACGTCAGGCGGTCAGAAAGGTCGGTTGGTGGTAAATGTCGGCGAGCACGCTATGCTCGACGGGGGCTGCCGGGGCAAATGAAAGGTATTGGGGGGCAACCTTCTTCTGTATACGCAGAGACAGTTCTGACTTTATTGGTCCTCTCTATGGGGGCTCTTTCTTGTTTCTCTCGTCGTTGCTTTTTAGTGACCCCCGATCCCGCCGCGTGGGTGTTATGGTGAGCGAGGCTGCTGCTTTACAGACTCCGGGTGCATCGCTTTCTCGCCCTCTTGGCGGGAGGCCATACCACAACCTGCCAGAGTCTTTCGGATCTACTCTCGAGGCCATCTCATGACCGCATGTAGCGCAGTGGGCTGTGCTGCCTTTACTATTCGCGCTCTCGAGGAGTATGATCGATTTGCCAATCAGAGCTCAACGGAGTGAGGGATGACAGCTGCAGCAACCTCCCACAAAACAGTAGTCATTCAATATGCACAGGCTGCTGCGCTCGTCCTTGCGTGCCTGGTGCTGAGCGCGGTGAGCGCCGACCAGGCCGGGGCCACCGTCACGTTCGGCGCCGACTTGAGTCAGCCGCCCGACCTGTCATTTCACTGCAATGTGCCACCACCGTTCTTTGGGCCCTATCGCCCCCCGAGTCCTTACGCGTTTCCCGACACCTGCACCGCGTTTACAGCGGGTAATTTCGGCGGTGGCGGTGCCGGCAGCCACCTCGTCCCCAGTGGAAACGGGGTTATCACGAAGATCCGTATCAGCGAGCCACCCGCAACGTTCGACTCGGCCGTGGGAAGCACGTTCGGCCCAGCTGGCCCGCTCGGGCAAAGTGGGCCGCTGAAGGTCTCCGTACTACAAGCCCTACGCCAAGCGCAGAGCTCCGTCGCCGTCTGTTGCACGATCCCTCTCGAGAGCACGCCATTCACCGTGGCGATGAACGGTATTACGGAAGTAACCTTCAATCCGCCTCTCCCGGTCCACGCGATCGTGACCTCGACCGGTGTCTATGAGTTCGACGCAATCGCGATTACCGCCGTGGAAGCCGACAGCGTGATCCCGGCCGGCCGATCATCGACCGCTTCGAGTGGTGGCTACTATCCGGCCGTCCAGCCTGGGCAGGAACGCAATGAACAAGAGACCTCATTCGGCAGCGCAGACACAGTGAGCTCGGGTACCCAGATCATGATGCAGGCCGACTGGGAACCAGTACCAGAACCAGGCGGCGGCACCCCTACTCCCGGTAGCCCTACAGCAGCACCCAATCCAGCCCCCATCCTGCTACCCACACCGCTCACGCCGACGCCGAGCCTGAAGACTCCCATTCCCCTGCGGTTCGTCGGGCCCAACACGGCCCAGATCCGGGGAAACAACGCGGTGTTGAACCTCGCCTGCATCCTGACAACGACTCCGTGCATGGGCCTAGTCCAGCTTCAAAACCTGCCAGCACAAGCCTCAAAGAAGTCTCGCGGGGGACACGGCAAGCATCAAGCCATCGTGTACGCCACCGGAACATTCAACATTCCTGCGGGCAGACAGGGACGTGCGCGCGTGCGCCTTCAGCCTGCTGGTAAGCAACTACTCAAGCACCGACGCAGTGCCACGGTGTGGGCGACCTTCAAGACTTACGGCGCCACGGGGACAACACTGCCCCCGGTGCAACTCAAACTCACCCACTGAACCCCGCCAAACAGGAGGATACCTCCGCGTCTTGGCGCGCAGTCTACGACGTGATGCCATAGAAGTAACTGATCTTAGGCATCTTATACTTTCCCACTGACTGCGGACGCTAATTGCCTCCGCATGCGAGTCACACCACTACACAGCTGCTGAACATCACACCTAGACAAAGGAAAGAGTACTAGGGCAATCCTTCTTTCTTTATATGTAGATGCCGGGGTTTGTTGGCCAGCGCCACTTCCGCGAAGGTACGCTAGCGAGTGATGCGACTCCCAGTAGCTCTTGATAGCGATCCCGTGAAAGTAGCTGCTCCTAGGCACTCACACATTGTCTCACCCACACCAGACAACGATACGGCGTGTCCTCACGTTATTACATCAGATATAGCTACCACTAAATACAGAAACGACACAGTTTTGAAACAGAGATGGCACAAAGCGAAAAGCGTAATAGGACAACTTGCGGTTTATAGATAGTCGATGTAGG
>JANWLE010000031.1 GCA_025451035.1 Solirubrobacteraceae bacterium | reverse complement strand
TCTAGCCGAGCTTCGGTGAGCGCCACGGCGCCGCCAGGCGCCGCTGCAGCTCGCCTGCGAGCTCGTCGATCCCGATCCGCTCCTGCGCAAGCGTGTCGCGATCGCGCAGCGTCACCGTGTGGTCCTCCATCGACTTGTGGTCGACCGTGACTCCCCAGGGTGTTCCGATCTCGTCCTGGCGGCGATAGCGCTTGCCGATCGAGCCGCCTTCGTCGTACTCGCTCTGCATCAGCCGCCGCAGCTGGTCGTGGATGCCCCGCGCGAGCTCAGGCTGGCCGTCCTTCTTGACGAGCGGCATCACGGCCACCTTCACGGGAGCCAGACGCGGATGCAGCCGCAGCACTGTGCGGCTCTCCATCGTCTGGCCCTGCTCGCTAGCGGCCCCCGGCACCTCCTCCTCTTCGTAAGCGTCGACGAGGAATGCGAGGGTCGCGCGGTCGGCGCCGGCAGCGGGCTCGATCACGTGCGGGATATAGCGCTCCTTTGTCTCCGGGTCGAAGTACTCGAGCTTCTCGCCCGAGAAATCAGCGTGCTGGGTGAGGTCGAAGCACCCGCGGTTGGCGATCCCCTCGAGCTCAGACCAGCCGATCGGGAAGAGATACTCGACGTCGCTTGTCGCCGAGGAGTAGTGCGAGAGCTCGTCGCGCTCGTGCGCGCGCAGGCGCAGGTGGTCGGGGCGCAAGCCGAGCTCCACATACCAGTCCATGCGTTCTTTGAGCCAGTGCTCGAACCAGTTGTGGGCCTCATCGGGTGGGACGAAGTACTCCATCTCCATCTGCTCGAACTCACGGGTGCGGAAGATGAAGTTCCCAGGGGTTATCTCGTTGCGGAACGACTTGCCGATCTGCGCGATCCCGAACGGCGGCTTCTTACGCGAGAACTGCAACACGTTCTTGAAGTTGATGAAGATCCCCTGGGCGGTCTCGGGGCGCAGATAGGCGGTCGCGCCCTGCTCCTTGACCGGGCCAACGGTCGTCTCGAACATGAGGTTGAAGTCCCTCGCCTCGGTGAGGTTGCACTCGCTGTGCTCACCAGGGTGCTTCGAGGGCTTCAGACCGCACGCCGACTGGTCGATGTGGTCGGCGCGGAAGCGCAGCTTGCAGGTGCGGCAGTCCACAAGCGGGTCGGTGAAGCCAGCCAGGTGACCGCTCGCCTCCCATACACGGGGGTGCTGAATGATCGCCGAGTCAAGAGCGACTATGTCCTCACGGTCCTGCAACATCGCGCGCCACCACTCGTTCTTGACGTTGCTCTTCAGCAGGACGCCGTAGTGCCCATAGTCGTAGGTGGAGCCGACTCCCCCGTAGATCTCCGAGGACGGGAAGACGAAGCCGCGTCGCTTGCACAGCGCGACGACCTTCTCCATGGTGACGGTCTCAGCCATTGGGGAGGACTCTAGCCATGCCGCGAGGTTTTAGGATTGCGCGCTAGCGTCAGCCTCGCTTGACGTCCCCCCTCATCCCCCGTCCCGTCCTGCGCCACCACCTTCGAGGAGAACAATGGACTTCGATCTGACCGACGAGCAGCGCCTGATCAAGGAGACCGCCCGCAACTTCACCGACAACGAGATAGTCGAGCAGGCCAAGCAGAACGCGCGCAACCACCACTTCGACCTCGAGCTCGTGAAGAAGCTCGCACAGCAGGGTTATCTCGGCGCGATCGTCCCTCAGCAGTATGGCGGCGCGGGCTTGGACTACCTCTCCTACGGCTTGGTCGTCGAGGAGATCGGCCGCGGCTGCTCCTCGGTGCGCACCGTCGTCTCCGTGCAGACATCGCTCGTGTGCTCAGCGATCCTCAAGTGGGGCACAGAGGAGCAGAAGCACAAGTATCTGCCGAAGCTCTGTTCTGGGGAGTGGCTCGGCTGCTTCGGACTGACCGAGCCCGACACGGGCTCTGACGCGGTCAAACAGCGCACCCGCGCGACGAAGACCGACTCCGGCTGGGTCATCAATGGCGCCAAGATGTGGATTTCGATGGGCAACTACGCGAAGGTCGCGCTGATCTTCGCCCAGACCGACCCCTCGCTTGGCCACAAGGGTCTCGGCTGCTTCATGGTGGACACCGACCAACCCGGCTTCCAGACCCAGGTGATCGAGCACAAGATGGGGCTGCACGCCTCCGATACCGCTTCGATCTCTCTGGAAGACGTCGAGGTCGCAGATGAGGATCTGCTCGGCACGATCGGCGACGGTTTCAAAGTCGCGATGTCCTCGCTCGACTCGGGTCGCTACTCGGTCGCCGCCGGCTGCGTCGGGATCTGCCAGGGTTGCGTGGAGGAGTCGGTGAAATACGCCAAGGAGCGCGAACAGTTCGGCCGCCCAATCGCGAGCTTCCAACTCGTTCAGGCGATGATCGCTGACATGGTGGTGAAGACCGACGCGGCGAGGATGCTGGTCTGGCGTGCCGGGTTCCTCAAGGACCAGGGCCGTCCCAACACGACGGAGACCTCGATCGCCAAGCTGTATGCGACCGAGGCGGCGGTGGAGTGCGCGAACACCGCGATCCAGGTGCACGGCGGGGCAGGCTACGTCGACGATCACCCCGTCGAGCGCTACTTCCGCGACGTGCGCGTCACGACGCTCTACGAGGGTACGAGCCAGATCCAGAAGCTGATCATCGGCCGCTCTGTGACTGGCATCAACGCGCTCGTCCCCGCCTAGCCCGGCATGAGCGAGGAGACCGTGTCAGGCCAGCAGGTGAAGACACCGGCGGTGATCGGCGTGATCGGCGCCGGGACGATGGGCGCCGGAATCGCACAGCTCGCCTGCAAGACAGGTGCACAGACGCTCATGCACGATCCGGTCGCTGACGCGCTCACCCGCGGCGTAGAGCGCGTCGCGGAGGGCCTCGCTAAGGAAGCGCAGAAGGGCAAGCTAGACCCTGCGCGGCTAGAGCACGCCACGCAGCAGCTGAGGGCTGTCTCGACGCTCGAGGAGCTCGCGCCGTGCGAGCTCGTCATCGAGGCGGCACCCGAGCGCCTCGAGCTCAAGCACGAGCTCTTCGGGCGCCTGTGTGAGGTCGTGAGCGACGAATGCGTGCTCGCAAGCAACACCTCCTCACTACCGATCACCGCGATCGCCGCCGTCGCGAGCAACCCCGAGCGGGTAGTCGGCATGCACTTCTTCAACCCCGCACCGCTGATGCGGCTACTTGAGATCGTCGCCGGGCTGCTGTCGGGGGAGCAGGCGCTCGCGCTCGCGAAGGCCACCGGCGAGGCGATGGGCAAGGAGGTGATCCTCGCAACCGACGGCCCCGGGTTCCTCGTGAACCGCTGCAACCGACCGTTCGGCCTCGAGGCTCTGCGCCTCTTGCAAGAGCGGGTCGCGGACATCGAGAGCATCGACAGGATCGTGCGGATGGGCGGTGGCTTTCGCATGGGACCGTTCGAGCTGAGCGACCTCGTTGGCGTCGATACGGGCTTCGACGTGTCAAAGAGCTTTTTTGAGCTGAGCTTCGGCGAGCCGCGCTGGCGGCCCTCGCCGATACAGGCACGGCAGGTTGCCGCCGGCCTGCATGGGCGAAAGACCGGCCGCGGCTACTACACCTACTCGCAGAACGGCCCTGGCCGCGAGGCTGACCCTGAGCCGCCAGTCGCAACAGCCCCACAGGAGAGCGAAGGGCTCCTCGTCATCAGCGGCGCGGGGGTCCTCGCAGACGAGCTTCGGCAGGCCGCACACCAGGCGGGATATGACGTGCAGGGCCCGCACGAGCCACTGAGCGAGCTGCCGGGGCTAATCATCGAATGCGGCAAACCGCAAGAGAGCGATGCCCTCCGCGGCGGGCCGCGGCTCGTGCTGTGCAGCGACGGGTCACTATCCGCACTCGACCCGGCCGGCCCGGCTGTCGGTTTTCACGCGCTCCCACCGTTCGCTGACTGCAAGCTCATCGAGCTGACCCGCGCGGACAGCTCCTCGCCCGCCGCGATAGCGCGCGCCGAGCGGTTCTTCAGGGCGCTCGGCAAGCAGGTGGAGTGGGTCGGGGACGCACCAGGCCTTGTGCTTGGCAGGATTGTCTGCCAGATCATCAACGAGTCGGCCTTCGCCCTGGGCGAGGCCATCGGCTCGGCACAGGACATCGACACCGGCATGGTGCTCGGGTTGAACCACCCCCGCGGCCCACTTGGGTGGGCTGATGCGATTGGCCTCGACCATGTACTCGCGGTGCTCGACGCTCTACACGAGGAGTACCGTGAGGAGCGCTACCGCGCCGCGCCGGCCCTGCGCCGGCTGGTGCGCGCCGGCAAGCTCGGCCGCTGCACCGGCGGTGGTTTCTTTGACTATCCGGCACCCGCCGCGGTATAGCCGCAAAGGCGGACCTCACGTTTTCGCGCTCCCGCGCGTTTTACAGTTGTGAGCGAGTTGCTACCGCCGTTTCAGCATTTCCTGGACACCCACAGCGATGAGGTCTTCCGGCTGCTAGTGGCGCTGGTTGGCCCCGACCAGGCAGACGACTGTTTCCAGGAGACTTTCATCGCGGCGCTGCGAGCTTACCCGCGCCTCAGAGAGGACTCTGACCTGCGGGCGTGGGTGCTGACGATCGCTCACCGCAAGGCGCTTGATGCGCATCGCGCAAGCGCACGGCGCGCGATCCCGGTCGCTGAGATCTCCGAGCTCGACCGGCGCAGTGGGCCGGGCGCCGGCGAGCACGACGGGCGGCTGTGGAGTGCGGTGTTCGACCTGCCAGGCCGTCAGCGCTCGGCTGTGCTGTTGCGGTGCGTAGGGGAGCTTGCTCACCGCGATATCGCGCAGGCGATCGGCTGCTCGGAGGAGGCGGCGCGGCGCTCCCTGCATGAGGGCCTTTCGAAGCTGCGGGAGGTGCTGCCCTGTGCCTGAGCTCGAGCAGCTCTTGCGGTTGGCCGCCCAAGCGTCGGTCCAGGAGGCCCGTCTCGCAGCCGCGCGCGCGCGGCTGCTGGCCCGAGCGGACAGCGAGGGGTTGTTGGACGTCCGCTACGGCAGCATCGAGTCGCCTCTCGGCACGCTGCTCGCAGCCGCGACGAGCGGCGGGCTCGTGCGCCTGGCATTCCCGGAGGAGCCCACCGACAGCGTGCTCGAGCGGCTCTCGTCACGGATATCCCCACGCATCGTCGAGTCACCTGCGGCGCTCGATCCATGGCGACGGGAGCTCGAGCAGTACTTCAGCGGACAGCGCAGGAGCTTTCAGGCGCCGCTTGACTGGTCGCTGATCGGCCCGTTCGCGCAGCGTGTACTGCAGGCGACGTGCGCGATCCCGTATGGGAGGGTGCTCACGTACTCGGAGGTGGCGGCTAAGGCCGGCTCGCCGCGCGGCTCGCGCGCAGCCGGCAACGCGCTCGGCTCAAATCCGATCCCTGTCGTGATCCCCTGCCACCGCGTGCTGCGCAGTGGCGGCACGCTCGGCGGCTACGGCGGCGGACTCCCTCGCAAGCGCCAGCTGCTCGAGCTCGAGGGCGCCCTGCCCCCCACACTCGAGGGCTAAGCGTCGGGTTCTCTAGGAAGCGGGCTCAGCTAGCGAGGCCCACTGCGCTTCGGCGGGATCACCGACCGGCATCCCCTCCGGGGTCGGCACCTCGGGGGTGTCCCTGAGGTACCACTCGGCGTCGAGCGCCGCCTGGCAGCCTGAGCCTGCAGCGGTGATCGCCTGGCGGTAGGTGTGGTCGACCAAGTCTCCTGCCGCGAACACGCCGGGACGATTGGTGCGCGTTGACTTACTCTCGGTGACGACGTAACCGTTCTCATCCAGGTCGATCTGACCACGGACGATCGCCGACTGCGGCTCGTGGCCGACCGCGATGAACGTGCCGGACACGGGCAGGTCAAGCTCCTCGCCGGTCTGGGTGTTAACGAGCCGGGCGTGCCCCAGCGCGCCACTCTCGCCGGCGATGAACTCGCTCACCCGGTAGGGGGTCAGGAACTCGATGTTCTCCTGGGCGCGCGCCCGCTCGAGCATGATCTTCGAGGCGCGGAACTCCGCGCGGCGGTGCACGATCGTCACCTTGGAAGAGAACTTGGACAGGAAGATCGCCTCCTCCATCGCCGAGTCTCCGCCGCCGACGATGATCGTTGGCGCGTCGCGGAAGAACGCCGCGTCGCAAGTCGCGCAGTAGCTGACGCCGCGGCCGCCTAGCTCCTCCTCGCCAGCGATGCCGAGCTTCTTGTGCTCGGCGCCCATCGCCAGCACCACGGTGCGCGCGCGGTACTCGGTGTCGCCGACCCACACTCTGTGCATGCCGCCCGGCTCATTCGAGAGCTCGACGCGGTCGGCCTGCTCGGTCAGGAGCCTCGCGCCGAAGCGCTCGGCCTGGTCGCGAAACTTCTGCATCATCTCCGGGCCCATGATCCCCTCGGGGAAGCCGGGATAGTTCTCGACATCGGTGGTCTGCTGCAGCAGACCACCCCAGGCGAAGCCCTCGACGACAAGCGGCTTGATGTTAGCTCGCGCTGTGTACAGGGCGGCGGTGTAGCCGGCGGGGCCGCTGCCGATGATGATCACGTTCTCGACGTCTGCCATCTGCCCTCCAGTGTTGACACCTGCGATACCCGTCCTTGGGTCAGAACGCCCAAGCCATCACTTCATAAAGTAAAGTATATCGCTTGGTGGTGGTGCCGCGCCCCGCGAGCGTAGCTCAAGCCGACCCGCCGCGAACCGCTCCGGCCAGGCGGCCCGTCGCGCCAATTGTGATCCCCCAGCGGTTGACGGTGCGGCGCAGCTGGAAGTACGCGATCGCACCGGGGATACCCGGCAGCCAGAAGGCGACTAGGCGGTAGACGAGCACCGCGATCAGGGAGAGGCTGCCGCTGACGCCAAATGCGACGAAAGCGCCGATCATGCCGCCGTCCACGCCGCCGATCCCGCCCGGTAGCGGCAGCAGGTTGGCGAGCATGCCGACGAAGTAGGCCTGCACCAGCACGGCGACTGGCGGCGCCTTGCCGAACGCGCGGAACGCGGCGTAGAGCACACCGATATTGAAGCCCCACCAGCCGATCGTGCCTAGCATCGCCCATTCGGGGTGACGCAGCTTCTCCCAGGCAAAGCGAATTCCACCCGACAGCGAGGCTGGGCCGGCGGCGAGCCGGCGGATCCAGTACGCCGCGCGGTGACCGCGGAGCGTGACGTTGCCGATGCGCCGCTCGAGGTCCTGTGGCACCAGCGCGACGCCGAGGAAGACCAGGATGGCGACCGCCCCGACGATCGCGGGTCCGATCGTGATCGCAAACGGGTGCTGGCCCGAGAACAGGCCGGTGTAGAGGCCAACGCCGCAGATAATCATTGCCGTGACATACACGCCGTAGATCAGCACGAGAAACGCGAGCATCCGCTCAGCCACCTCCCGGCGACGCATACCCGAGCGCCGCAGCGCCCATGCGGTGACCGCTACCCCGCCCGCGCCGCCCGCGGCGAACAGGCGCGTGGCGGCGAGCCCCGCCATCGTGATCTGGTAGCTCTGGCGAAAGGTGATCGGCGAGCCGGGCGGCACGTGCACGCCCTGGAAGATCGCGATGTAGCTGGCCATCGAGAGGATCTGCAGCACGACCGCGACCGCTATCCACCACGAGTCGCCCTCGTTCAGACGGTCCCAGGTGTGACGCACGCCGCCAAGCTGCGGCAGCACGAAGTAAAGGAACGCGAGCGCGGTCAGCACGAACGCCGCGAACGCCAGCATCCGCCGACGCGTGAGGTGAAGGCGCGGCATCTCCTCCTGCTCGTGCGAGGAGGCGTTGCCGGGGCTCTCCTCAAGGGACCCGCCCGCCATTGCAGGAACGCCCTCGTCCTCGGGGTTAGTGGGCTTGC
>JANWLE010000030.1 GCA_025451035.1 Solirubrobacteraceae bacterium | reverse complement strand
TCAGTGCGTCCGCCGGCGACGCTGAGGAGTTCACGATTGGAGACATCGTGTGGTCGTAGAAGCCGTCGGAGTCGTCGTAGGAGATCACCACGGCCGTGTCGCGCCAGTCCGGCGAATGCTGGAGCTGATTGATCGCATGCGTTACGAATTCCTGTTCGTCCTGCGGATCGGAGTATCCGGCGTGGCCGTCCTGGTACTTGGCGGCCTTCAGGAACGACACAGCCGGCAGCTCGCCGCGCTGCAAGGCGACGTAGAAGTCGGAGATGTCGTACTGGTGGTTGGCCTGGTCGGTCCTGCCGATCATCTCCGGCGAGCTGGGCGGCAGGTGATGAGGGTTGCTCGTTGACTGGTAGTACTGGAACGGCTCGTGGTGGGCGCTGTAGTCGGTCACTTTCGCACCGCCCACGTTGACGTGGCTCGAGCCGCACACCGCCTTGCCTTCGTTCGTGCCTGTGGGGGCGAAACCGCCTTGGAACCAGCCCCAGGTGACGCCCTGTGCGTTGAGCAGGTCGCCCACGTTGAGATTCGAGGAGGACATCGCCACCGTGGCGCCTTTCGAGCAGTCGTCGTAGGTGGGGTCGGCATCGCCTATGACGCTCCCGTTTTCAACCACGCCCGGCAGCGTGGCGGGAATCGCTCCGTGAGTCTGCCCGGACACGAGGTTGAGCGCGCCGGGGGTCGAGGGACCGAAGGTGGTGTCGAACGAGTTGTCGCTCATCGCGAAGCGCTGGGCGTAGTTCCACAGCGCGGTGACGGTGTTCCCGTCGTAGTAGCTCATCGTGAGCTGTTTTTCGGCACAGCCGCCGGTGAACTGCACGAACATGTCCATCGCGCCGCCGTCGAACGCCTGCTGCTCGGGCGTGTAGTCGTGGTCCTGGTCGCAGATGATCTGCTGCGAGCGGTCCAAGCGGAACGGGTTTGCGAGATTTGGGTTGTGCGTGAGCAGGGCTTCGCTCAAGCCGTTCACGCTCGGCGTCTCAGACGAGGGTGTGAAGGGCGGCTCGCCGGCTGGGTTGGTCGCGTTGGGGTAGGTGCCGAAGTAGTGATCGAAGGAGACGTTCTCCTGGAAGATCACCACGAGGTGCTTGATCGGGGTCGAGGTCGCCTGCATCGGGGTCGCGTGGGCGGACATGGCGCCTGTCGCACATGTCGCGAGCAGGGCTGCTGCCACCAGTGCTCGATTGCGCAAGGGATGCTCCTTGGTCGTGGTTCGCTCGGGCCGGTGACTCGCCGGCCCACCGTAGGGTCATCCTGGAGAGGGGAAGGGGCGCCTGTGGTGACTCTTCAGTTGCGCTGGTGTGACGTTCCGGTTACCCAGCGCTCATGCGCGGGGGCTCGCCCCGGCTGGCCCTCAGCGGCCTTCACTGGGTCGTAACCGCACGATTTCGGCTTCTAAACATCGGCCGGGGAGCCCACGCCTAACTTCGCGTCACTGTCCAGATCCACCAAGGAGGATGCGATGAAGGGCTATTTGCCGTTGCGGCGTGACGGTGAGACAGCGGACGCGTCTCAGACGCGCCGGCGTGTGCCGCGGCTGCGCGCGGGGCTCGTCGCCGGCACGGCGACGCTCGCGGTATTGGCCGGCTCGGTGCTAGCGGCGTCCGGCGCGTTTTCGCCGGGTGGCGAGAACGTGTGGCCGTACGCTGAGGAAGGCGCCGCTCCGGTGCTCGCCACGGTGGGTGACATCGCCTGTCAGCCGGGAGGACCGGTGGAAGGGGAGAAGCAGAAGGACGTGTGTGACAAGACCGGTGCCGGCAGCACGACGCGCATGCAGGCACAGACCGCGACCGCCGATCAGATCGAGGCGATCGAGCCGAGCCTCGTGGCGATCCTCGGGGACGAGCAGTACGAGGTCGGCCGCTACCAGGACTTCTTGGGCTCCTTCGACAAGACCTATGGGGCCTTCAAGTTTCTGCAGCGTCCTGCCCCGGGCAACCACGAGTTCTACGCAGAGCACGGCGAGGCCGGCGTCCAAGGAGACGGTTACTTCGACTACTACAACGGCGCTCAGCTGAACCCCAGCGACGGCAGCTTCATCACCGACACCTTCAGCGGGCAGACGGAAACGTTCACTCAGCCACGGCCGCGCCAGGACGGCCAGGCTGGGCACGTGGGCGCAAGCGGCGATGGCTGGTACTCCTATGACCTGGGCGCCTGGCACGTCATCTCCCTGAACGCGGAGTGCGCGGTGCAGCCAGGTGGTTGTGATGTGAACGGGGCGTGGTTCTCCAGCGAGACGAAATGGCTCGGCGAAGACCTCGCAGGCGATCACGCGCAGTGCACGCTCGCCTACTGGCACCAGCCGACGTTCAGCCCGACGGAAAGCCCGTTCACGGCGGACAGTGAAGAGGGTGAAGTTGCCGATGCGTGGTGGAAGCTTCTCTACGCGCACGGCGCCGACGTGGTGCTCAACGGCCACGACCACGTGTATGCGCGCTTCGCGCCGATGGGCCCGGCGGGCAACACCGACCCGAAGAACGGCATCCGCGAGTTCGTCGTCGGAACCGGCGGAGAGTCGCTCGACGAAGTCCTCCCCGGCACGCCCAACCTGCAGGCGTGGGCTGACCAGTACTACGGCGTGATGTCGCTCGCGCTCGCTCGCGACGGCTACACCTGGGACTACCAGTCGGCCATGCGCAGCCCTTCGGCGCCGGCGGGCACACCCGCCACCTACAGCGACACGGGCAGCGCTCGCTGCCACGGACCGGCGCAGAGCTGAGGACCCGCCGGGGCGCAGCCGGTCCTCAGAGAGCTCGTGGGGCGTGCGGCCTGCCGCACGCCCCACGGGAGGCTCACGGCTCGAGGCGGCGCTGGTCCAGCTTGTCGACGAGCGCTCGCACGCGGCGTGCGATCTCCTCGCGCGTCGCGCGGACCTCCTCCAGCGGCCGTCCCTTCGGGTCGGGCAGGCTCCAGTCGATGTAGCGCTTGCCTGGTATGTACGGGCACTGGTCGCCGCAGCCCATCGTCACGACCACGTCGGCCTGCTCGGCGAGCTCGCGCGTGAGCAGCTGCGGGCGGCGCTCGGACAGCTCGATGCCGAGCTCGCGCATGACCTCCACGACCTCCGGGTGCACTCGCTCGGCCGGCGTGGTCCCGGCGGACAGCGCGACATGGCGGGCGCCGGCTTGGCGCTCGAACAGCGCCGCGCTCATCTGCGAGCGCCCGGCGTTGTGCAAGCACACGAACAGAACTGTCGCCACGTCACACCCCCTTGCTGACGGCTCCGAGCGCACCGTGCGTGTGCGCATCGGTGACGATCGCCCCGCAGCCCGCGATAACGAGCGCCAACGCTCCCAGCGCCTCGGCGCCAGCTCGGCGCAGCAGCTCAGCCACCGCTGCCTCCGGCGGAGCCCGGCAGCGGCGCCAGCCATGCCCGCAGCTGCCCCCAGAGATCCTCGTTGGCGAGGTAGTAGTGGGCCCACAGCCCTCGGTGCTCCACGCCCAGCAGCCCGGCGTCGAGCAGCACCCTCAGGTGCTTGGCGAGCGCCGCCTGGGAGATCTGAAACAGCGGCAGCAGCTCGCATTGGCAGACGGCCTGCGGCGAAGCCTTGCGCAGCGCGTCCACGACGCGCAGGCGTGTGGGGTCCGCGAGCGCCTTCACTAGCACCGCCAGCCGTGCGGCCTGCTCTCCCGAGATGTCTGGCTGAACCGTCGGCGTGCGGCAGCCCGCGGGCTGCCTGGTGCGCTGGGCGATGATAGGTGGGGGAGGCATCGTCCGGAGAGCATATATAACCAGATAGTTATGGATGGCTCGGAGGCTCGAATCGATCGCGCGCCGCGCGCCGGCCCGGTCTGGCCGCCCCGAGGAAGACCGCCACTGTCTTCTCAACTACTTAACATCGCGCGCCGCGTGATGCATCAGCCTGCAGTCACTCCCCCGGAGGTATGCGGCGCCGCCGGCTCGTGTACGGCTCTCCCTTAACACGCGCACGCGCGGCGCCGCATGCCGAATCTCCGGGCGCCAACGATGACTCGCAACGACCCAGATCGACGCCCGCTTTCAGCTCGCCCATAGCCGGTGGCCCCGGCGTGAGCTCATCGCCAAACCGGTACTCTTGCCGCCATGTCCTATCTGCAGGCGATCGTGATCGCAATCGTTCAGGGGTTCACCGAGCTGTTCCCCGTCTCCAGCCTCGGCCACTCGGTGCTCGTCCCGGCCTGGATCGGCGGCAGCTGGCAGACGCTCGTCACGCAGTCCGCTGCAGCCAAGAGCGAGAGCTCGTTCTATCTGGCTTTCATCGTCGCGCTGCACGTCGGCACGGCGCTCGCGCTGCTGTGGTTCTTCCGCGCCGACTGGATTCGCATCATCGCCGGGTTTTTGCGCAGCGCTCGCCGCGGCTTGAGCGAGCGCGCGTTCAGCGTCCGCGACTCCGACGAGCGCCTGGCGTGGATGATCATCTTCACGACGATCCCGGTCGGGATCACGGGGCTCGCGCTGGAGCACACCTTCCGCACGCTGCTGGCCAAGCCGCTCGGCGCGGCGATCTTCCTGTTCATCAACGGCCTGATCCTGCTGGCGGGCGAGCGAGCCCGCCGGCGCGCCGAGGCGGCGGGCGCCTCCCCCGGCGGCGCGCTGCGCCAACCAGCCCCGGTCGCGGGCGGGTCCCCCGAGGCTGATGATGCGCGCGGGGCGGCGTTGCGCGTGTCGAGCCGCGGCTCGCGTTCGGTCGATGAGCTGGCGGAGGCGTACGCCTCGGATGTGCGTATCGCTGGGCTGTCCTACCGCGACGGGATGTACATCGGGCTCCTCCAGGTGAGCGCGCTGCTGGCCGGCATCAGCCGCGCGGGTGTGACGATGGTCGGCGGGCTGTGGCGAGGTCTCGACCACGAGGATGCCGCGCGCTTCGCCTTCCTGCTCGCCACGCCGGTGATCCTCGCGGCCGGCGTGCTGAAGCTCCCGACCCTGTTCGGTCCGGCCGGCGAACACATCCACGGCCAGGCCGCGGTCGGCTTCGTGCTGACCGGCGTCTGCGCCTACATCTCGGTTCGCTTCCTGGTGCGTTACTTCAGGACGCGTACGCTGACGCCGTTCGCGGTCTACTGTCTGCTCGCGGGCGGCGCGAGCATCATCCGCTTCGGGGTGCTCTAGGCCGATCTGGCGAGCGGCCCGGTCCGCTCGCCAGCGGCGTAAGCCCCCTTAGCTTAGAAGCGGTCTCATAACCAGCGTAGGCTGTGCGGACGGTGGCGCGGATGTGGCTTCGGATCAGGGTGGACTTGCTGGGCGGTCGTGGGGTCGTGTGCGACCCGTCGCCTGGACGGGTCTTTCTGGTTGGCCCGTCGCATTCGTTTGAGCAGTTCGCTGAGGCGATCGACGCGGCGTTCGCGCGTTGGGATCTGAGCCACCTGCATGAGTTCGAGCTGCCTGACGGACGGCGGATCGGCTATCCAGAGGACTCGCTCGACCCTGAGCTTGCGTGGCTGGACCACGCCGAGCTGAAGGTCGCCAAAGAGGTCGAGCTCGGCGAGGAGTTCGAGTACGTGTTCGATCTCGGTGATAACTGGCGGCACCGCTGTGTCGTGGAGCCCGAGAAGGGCGACCCCCTCGAGGAGTACGGCATGGTGCCTGAGCAGCCAGTGGCGATCTGGGGTTGGGGTTCGATCCCCGACCAGTACGGGCGGCGTAGCTTCGACGACGACGGAGAAGACGAGGATTGATTCAGGCGTCTGTCAGTTTGCGCTGGCAGACCAGAGAGAGCTTCTAAGCGCAGCGGGCCGACTACTTGTAGGCGTTATAGACGCTCTTGTCGAACGTGAGCAGGCCGGGTGTCGTGGCGTAGCCAAGCGGCTGCAGGCCGAACAGCGCCGCGATGCTGCCGAGTAGCGAGAAGTGGTCGTATTCGTCGCTCAGACTCTCGCTGCCGGGCTTCACATAGCGGGAGATCAGCAACAGCCCGACCTCGCCCCCGCCGCTGGGAGCGGCGCCCTGCGCGCCGGTCGTGCCGGTCGTGCCGCTCGAGCCGACCGGCTGCTGGCCTGCCACCCCGGCCGGCGCGGCAGGCAGGTTCGGGTAGGGGGAGTTGATGCAGCAGCCGCGCGAGTCGGCCTGCGGGCCGCTCTGCGGCGCCTGGTCGAACGTGATCGCGATCAGGCCACCCTGCTTGTAGGCGGGGGAGCCCTCGATCTGTGTGACGACGTTGCGCAGGAAGGCTTCGGCGGGCGCCAGCCCCGCCGGCTGCCCGGGCGCGCACGGCTGCGGCGAGCCGTCGTCGCACGGGCCCGGCGCGATGTAGGCGAGCGCGGGCGTGTCGCTCGCGCTCTTGAGGTCGCTGGCGAGGCTGCCGAGGCCGACGTCGTTCTTGGCGCAGGCCGCGGTGTCCGTCAGCGAATGGAAGTAGACGAAGGGGTTGCGCCAGGTGACGTACGGGTCGGCGGGGCTGGCCTGGCTCGAGTCCTGGGCGCCGATCGCGGGGTGCTCGCAGCTCACGGGCTGCCCGGGGCCGCCCAGGCCCTCGATGTAGGCGCGCCATGTCTGGCCCTGCGCGGTCAGCTCGTCGGCGATCGTCAGCGTCGTGGACGGGTAGACGCAGCCGCTGCCGAGGACCTGCCCGTCCGGCGCCTTGGTGGCGGGGGCGAGGTCCGCGTATGTCTGACAGTTCGCGGCGGTCTGCGCCGTCGGGCCCTGCCCGCTGAGGAGCGCGATCTCGTTCGCGAGCTCGCCGGCGCTGACCGCGTAGTAGCTCTGCACCAACTCGCCCTGCTTGCGCAGCGTCCCCGCCAGATATGGAGCCTGCGACCCGGCGGCGAGCGCCTGGCCGAGGCTGCCTTCGGAGAGCACGATCAAGAACACGTGCTTGATCGGCGGCAACGGGGAGCTCGCCGTGGTTGGGCTGGCTTGCGCAGATGGGGTGTGCTTGGCCTTGGTCTTGGCGGCCGGCGGTTTGGCGGCTTTCTGGGTTTCTTTTTCGGTGACGCCTTCGCCGCTCGAGCTTTCTTCGTTGGTGGAGGGGGTTTGCGCTTCGGCTCCCACCGGCGGCGGCTGCGGGGTTGGCTGCGTGGGGGTGGCGGACGGCTGCGTGGCCGCCGCGCGGGGCGCGCCCTCGAGCAGAATCGGGGTGGCTGGGCCGTCCTGGCCACCGGCGCTGACTGTCGATCCCAGCAGCACGCCGAAGGCCAGCAGCGCGAGCACCGCGGCGGCGGCAGCCCACGGCGCGGGCATCTCTATCGCGCCGAGGTCAAACGCGCTCGCCCAGTCTCTACCCAGTAGGGCTGTGATCTTCGCGCGGAGCGTTCCCGCAGGGCTCGCGGAGAGGTCCCTGCGCTCAGCCTGTTCGTGGGCGCCGGCGCGCGGTCGCAGTAGCTTGGGCAGCACCTCGCGAAGCATGCCCGAGCGCGAGCCGGGCGTTGTGAAGAATCTGATGCCATTTTGTTGCGTCTCGCGGGTGGCGCGAGGAATAACAAGCTCTTCACATCCCCGCGCTCGCTTCGCCTGATACTGCACACGTCGGCGTCGCTAAAGACCTATTTCTTCGGCGCGCCCACCGATCTCGGGCGCGTCTTTGCCAGCCACACAAACGCGATGGAATCGATCACACCAACAGATGAGTTCGAGCCTGCGCGGCCAGCCGCTGCCAGAACCCCCGATCTGAGCGATGCGCCGACCGAGGTGCACCGCCCGGTGGCGGATGTCTACCGCGGCGCGGGCAAGGAGCAGCGTCACAGCCACCAGCCGAGCCCGGTGATCGGACCGCCCGGCGGCCGTGAACGGTGCGTGGGCTGCGGCGCGCCGCTGGCATCCGACCAGCGCTACTGCGTGGAGTGCGGTCAGCGCCTGGGCCGCGCGCGGCTGCCGTTCATGGAGGAGACCTCCCGCTACGAGCGGCCCGCCGCCGCCGGAGATGGCGAGCGTCGCGCGCGCGTATCGGCCAACACGGCGCTGATCGCCAGCATCGGCACGCTGCTGCTGGCGATGGGCGTGGGGGTGTTGATTGGTCGCGGGGTCGCGCCGGCGCGCAGCGGCAACGGCGCCCCGGTGCAGTACCTCACCGTCCCTGGCGCAAACCCGACCACGGGAGCGGCGCCGGGCGCCACCGGCTCAGAACCGCAGAGCACCGTGGCCGGCGCGACGACGGGCTCCTCGAAAACGACGGGCTCCCCCGCTGGGAAGGGCGGCAAAACGGCTGCCAAACCGGCCGCGAAAGCCCTCCCGCCGGCGAAAGTCGTGACGGTCGGTAGCTCCGGCAAAGGCCCCGGCTACCAGAAAGGCAAATTCACGGGCAACTTCTTCGGCGAAGGCGAAGAATGATCGCGCCGCAGAAGCGTCCCTACCGTCCCTGCGCATGAACGCCGCGACGACACGTTCAGACCCGGCGACGATAGATCTCGAGCGTCGCCGTGACGAGCTCGCCGGGCGCCTGGCCGAATTGCAGTGGGATCTCGGTGGCCTGGCGTACGAGATGGTGATCCGCAACCACGTGCGCGTGGAGGTGCTGGTGAGTCGCGCGGCGGCGTTGCAGGAGGTGGACGCCGAGCTCGGTGAGGTGGAGCGGATCCTGCGCATGGATCGCGCCGGCGCCGCCGACATGTGCCCGTCTTGTGGCGCGCCTCACAGCAGCGGCGCCGCCTATTGCTGGCAGTGCGGCAAAGCGCTGCTGGAGCACCTCCCCAGCCACGCCATCGGGATCTAGCTTCGCTGCGCCGCCGGTCCGTCGGCGTCAGCCGAAGCGGCCGGTCACGTAGTCGCTTGTGCGCTGGTCGCGCGGGCGGGTGAAGATCACGTTCGTGTCGTCGTACTCGACGAGCACGCCGGCACGAGCGCTGTGGTCGAGGCTGAAGAACGCGGTGCGGTCGGCGATGCGAGCGGCCTGCTGCATGTTGTGGGTGACGATCACGATCGTGTAGCGGTGCTTGAGCGTCAGCATCAACTCCTCGATCGAGCCGGTCGCGATCGGGTCGAGCGCCGAGGCCGGCTCGTCGAGCAGCAGCACGTCCGGCTCGACCGCGATCGCGCGCGCGATGCACAGCCGCTGCTGTTGGCCCCCCGATAGGCCGAGCGCGCTCTTGTGCAGCCGGTCCTTCACCTCGTCCCACAGCGCGGCTCCTCGCAGTGCGCGCTCCACGCGCTCGTCCAGGCGCGCCTTCATCTTCAGGTTGCGCGGCGCCCAGGCGACGTTGTCGTAGATCGACTTCGGGAACGGGTTGGGTCGCTGGAAGACCATCCCGATGCGCCGGCGCACCTCGACTGGGTCGACGCCGCTGGCGTAGAGGTCGTGGCCGTGATAGTCGACTTTGCCGCCGATGCGGAAACCCGGCACGGAGTCGTTCATCCGGTTGAGGCTGCGCAGGAAGGTGCTCTTGCCGCATCCCGAGGGACCGATGATCGCGGTGATCAGGTTGCGCTGGATCTGCATCGTCACGTCGCTGATCGCGTTGTTGGCGCCGTAGAAGACCGACACCTCGCGGACATCGAAGATCGGCTCGCGCGCCTGCTGGGATTCCCTCGCCGGTCCGAAGGCGAACTCGGCGGTGGGGTCCTCGAGTGCAAGCCCGCCCGCGCTGCGCGCCGCTTCGCTCGGTTGGATGCGCACCCGCCGCCGCGCTTCGCGGGGGTGATCGCCGGTCGTCTCGGGCATCGTCTCTGTGGTCTCGGTCGCGTTCATCATCGTTCCGATCTCGCTGGGGGTGTCTGGGGCTGGATGGGGGTTCGGGTTCGGGTCATGGTCCGCAGCGGGGATCATTGGGTCAGCTTCGCGCGTCCGCGATTGAGCAGCATCCTGCCGATGAGGCTCGTGACGAGGATGAACGAGAGCAGCACCAGGCCGGCGCCCCAGGCGCGTTCAAAGCCATACGGGTCGGCCGCCTCGGAGGCCGTGAAGATGTAGACGGGGATGTTCGGCAGCGCTTCCCCGAACAGGTCGGTCGAGACCTTCGAGCTGAAGATCGAACAGAGGAAGATCAGCGGCGCGGTCTCGCCGGCGGCACGCGCGACCGCGAGCACCGTTGCCGTCAGGATCGGGCCGAGCGCGCTTGGCAGGATCACGCCGCGGACCGCGCGCCAGTGGCTCACGCCGAGGGCCTGCGCCGCTTCGCGCAGGCCGCGCGGGACGAGCGCCAGCACCTCCTGGGTTGCCCGCGCGATCAGCGGCAGCATTATCACCGCGAGCGCCAGGGCACCGGCGAAGCCGCTCTGGTGGTGTCCGACGACCAAAAGCCCGAAGAAGAACAGTCCGATCACGACCGTCGGCATTCCGTTCAGCAAGTCGAGCGCGAGCCTGATCACGCGAGTGGCCTGCTTGCCCGCGTACTCGCTCAGGTACAGCGCCGTCAGTATCCCGAGCGGCATGGCGATGGCCGTTGCCATCGCCATGATCAGCCCCGTGCCTATGATCTCGGGCGCGATGCCGCCGCCCTTGACGTTTTCGAACGTGGGCGGGCTCTTAGTGAGGAAGCCGACGCTCAGGACGCCGGCTCCGCGCGAGGCGACAGAGTAGACGACGAGGGCGAGCACGCCCACGGCGAGCAGCGCCGCGGTCGTCTGGCCGAGTTCCATCAGCTTGCTGATC
>JANWLE010000029.1 GCA_025451035.1 Solirubrobacteraceae bacterium | reverse complement strand
CGACCATGCGTTCCCAGCGGTCTTCGACTGGTTCGACGCGGCCGTCTTTGAAGCCGAGGTGGGGTTGGTCGTGCATGCAGTCGAGGCATTGGACGACGGCCTCTTGGAGCTCGTCGACGACGTCGGCGCGCTCGCCTGTTTCGGGGTCGATCTTGTGGATGCCCTCGTAGTGGACTTGGACCTCGAGGTCCTGTGACCAGCAGCGGTAGCAACGCAGCCAGCTGCGGGCGTTCGTCCCCGGCGTCAGGCCGTCGGGCTGGTCGGTCTCCGAGGCTGGCTTGTCCTTGTCTGCGTTGGGTCCGTCCATAGCTGCATTGTATGCCGGTCCTGGGAAGGTGATGGCTGCTCGCCCGTGGCGTGGTCTGACCTGCGCCGATGTCCTCCGCGGAACTGCTGTCTACCCATCGTTGCGCTGAGCGGACCAGGCCTATAGCGTGTAGCGATAATTACAGGGTCGCGATCCTCGTGGAGGCATCTCGACCGCCGCTACAACGCGCAGGGGGGCCCCATCGTGCGCATCAGAGCAACGGCAATCACGGTCGTGACGGCGGGAGCGTGTGCAGCGAGTGTGTGGACGGCCTCTGCAGTCGCCTCAGGCAGCGCGCAGGGACCACCCGGGCTGCCGACCTCGGCGCCGTTTGAGCAATGCGCCGCGGTCTATGAAGATCCGAGTTGCGGCTATTTGATTGACATCACCACCGCCTCCCAGCCGACCGTGCTGGTGGATCCCACGATCGGCTACTACGAGAAAGAAGACGACGTGCTCGTCGGAGTCCAAAACGACTCGAGCGCGCCTGTCAGCTCGATCCACGTAGGTGTCGCCGGCTCGGGCTACGGCTCGTTCGGGTTCGACGGGGACGGACTGTGCACGCCCGGCGGAGGCCCCGTGCCGAGCGACTGCCCGTTCGGGCCGCTCGAAGGCGCGGGCGACTACTTCGGTCCCGACACGGTCCTGACCCCCGATTCTTCGAGCACGGACGATGGCACGGTCAGCTTCCCGACTCCGCTGCAGCCCGGTCAGTACACGTATTTCTCATTGGAGTCGCCCTTCAGCGGTGCGACCGTCGTGGCCGGCAGCCACAACGACACAATCTCAACTTTGCTCAGTGACGGGACCAACGCTGGCGTCCGCCTCGTCGATCCAAGTCCGGTCCCTGTCACCGATACGGCGACGCTGCATGGCGCTAATGCTGAAAAAGCGGAAGTCGGCAAGAAGGTCATCTACCGCGTTTACAAGGACCCAGCCTGCACTCAGGAGGTTCTTGTCCTAGGCAAAGCCGCGGGCGGCGAAAAGCCGATCATCACGGAAGGAGTCCTTCCCGAATCGGAACCCGTCGCCGGGCTAGCGACGGACGCTGTCTACTACTGGAAGGTCTCCTACGAAGGTGACGGTCACGGCAACGAACAGGTCGAAGGCAACTGCGGCGACGAGACGATGACATTCGGCACACCGCCGTCCAAGCCAAAGGCCGAAATCAACACTGTCCTGAAGGGTTCGGCCGCCGAAAGTGGGACGCAGATGACGGTCGTGCTCGGGACGCCGGCAACGGATACCGCCTCGGTCACGCTGAGCGGTCAGCCCCAGAGCGGCCGCGTCACCTACTACGTGTATAGCGACGCTGCCTGCCACACGCAGGTGCCAGGCGCGAATCTTGGCAACTCGGTCTCTGCCGATGGCTTGTACGCCTCCTCGGCGGCGGTCGTGCTGCCGATTGGCACGTACTACTTCCAGGCGATCTACTCGGGCAACAGCAATACGGTCGGTGGGCGCTCAGCGTGCGGTGCCGAGGTGCTCAACGTCGTTGCGCCGGCTCCTGCGCCCCTCAACTGCGCCTGTGCCTCGATCAAGACCTATATGAATCACTTCCACATCTTCGGGGCGGGCAGCACACGTCTGGAGATGCAATTGAACGTTGCGATCGAATGCACCAAGGGCGCGGGCAAAGGCTGCGTGGGCGAAGTGCTCGTGAGAGCCCCCAAGGGCGCAAAGTTCATCGACACCGCCAAACACCCGCACGGCGTCAAGGCGGCCAAGCCGAGCGAAACACTCAAGTTCGTGTGCTCCGGTCCTTGTGCGACCCGCACGATCCAGCACGCGACGCTCACCTGGCTTGCGCTCGCCACGACCAAGAAGGGGAAAAAATCGACCACCAAGCCGATCCCCTCGTTCCTCCCACATGGCCGTGCCAACAAGAACAAGACGATCGCCTTGGAAACCGTCTGCTACGGCCCCAATGGAGCTGTCTTGAGGGGTAAGTCGACGCTGACGATCCACTTCGACAAGCATGGCCAGGTTGACTATAAGAAGTCCGATCTCAACGGCGACGGGCGCCGCGATGCCAAGCAGCTCACCGATCTGACCGGCTTCTAGCTTTGGCTCTGAGGCGTGCGACTCCACCTCCGATGCAGGGCGACTAGCCGAACGTGAACGCGTAGCCTGATATCCCCGGGTCGAAACGCAGCGAGAGGCGGTGGCGCTGATCAGCCGGTAGCGAGACCAGCCAGTACAGCCGCTGACCTTTGACTGTCAGCGCCCCGCCGTGGACGTCAGCTCCTGCGTCGGCCGGTGAGATCGGCTTGCCGTCTAGGAGCACCTGGACCTGGCGGGGGCGCCCCCCTTGGGAGCTCAGTACCAGATAGACGTTCTTTGCCTCGAACTCGACGTCGACGCCGGCATCAGCCAGCGCCGTGGCGGGTTGCGAAGAGATGCTCCATGTGCCGGTGTAGGCGAATTCGCTCAAGCCCAGACCGCTCGCGGCGCTTGCGCCATAGTCGTGGACGCCGGGCAACGGGCCGTTGCGCCATCCCTGTGCTCGCGCGGTCCCCAGATATGTCTCGGGCGTCGCCACTTCGGTTGGCGTGACTACGTCCTTTGGGTGGCTCGTAGCGCCGCCGACATGCGCGCCTGCGAGCGCCAACAGCGCCCGGATCGCCGTCTCAGTGTGGGAGTAGTCACCCTCGCCCGCCGAGGCGTACCGCACGTGGCCTTTCGCGTCGATCAGGTAGTCCGCCGGCCAGTACTGGTTGCCGTACGCGTTCCACGTACCCATGTTGTTGTCCTGGACAACCGGGTAGCGCAGGCCAAAGCGGGCGATCGCGTTTTCGACATTGCCCGCATCGTGCTCGAAGGCGAACTCGGGCGTGTGCACGCCGACGATCGTCAGGCCCGCCCTGCGATAAGCCGTGTCCCAGGCCTTCAGGTAGGGGAGGGTTCTTATGCAGTTGATGCACGTGTAGGTCCAGAAGTCCACCAGCACCACCCGCCCCCGCAGCGACGCGAGCGGCAGAGGTCTGTCGCTCGGGGTGTTGAACCACCGCTGGGTGCCGGTGAATTCGGGCGCAGGCCCGAGATCCTTCAGTTCCTGCGCGTCCATCAGCAGCGTTTGCTGGCTCGCGTCGCGGCTCGCCACGGCTGTCTTGGCACCGGTCGCGAACTTCGCACTATGACCCGTCAGCTCGTGCAGACGGCTCTCCACGACATGGGATTTCTCAAGCGAAGAGGCCAGATTGACTTCGGGTATGTGTTCGGCGATGTATTGATCGAAGCTCACATCCGCGCCGAAGAGGATCGCCGCCGCGGTCGCCAGCATCACCACACCGAGCACGCGCTGCAGCGTCGGGCCGCGTCCGGCCGCCCGCACCCGGTCGAACAGACTTCTGCCCCCGAGCGTCAAAGCGAACAGGACGATCGCGCTACCTAGGGCGTACGCGATGGCGACCGCGACGGCGCTGCCACTCGCCGCGCTGACCGAGATCACCGCCGCGAGGATCGGCCCGGCGCACGGCGTGTAGACGAAGCCGAGCGCGCCGCCGACCAGTAGCCCCGAGCGGAAGCCATCGCCGCGCGAGGATGGTCCGAGCGCCGCCAGGCGGGAAAGGCGCGCCTCCAAGCGGTCAGCCAGGCCGGGCACGATCAGCGCGACGCCAGCCGCCAGCAGCACAGCAACCGCCACCTCACGCAGCGGGTCTGAGCCGAGACCCACGCCGCCCACGACGTTCGCGACCCCCACGATCGTGATCGTGAACGTGACCGTCAAGCCGACGACGACGCCGATAGGGCGCCTGCGGCCACCCACGCCGCCAGCCGACAGCAACGCTGGCAGCACGGGCAGCACGCACGGTGACAGCGCCGTACCGGCACCAGCGAGGACCGCGAAGAAGATCAGGAGAAGCACCCGAGGTGAGACTATGACGCCAACCGCCCGCGATGCGCCGCTGGGGCGCATGTGGCAGCCTTCAGCCGCTGATGGGAAACTGCCGCCGGGTTCTGCGAAGCACTGCGTTGGCCGCCTGCGCCGCGGCGCTCGTCACCGGCGAGGGTTGCGGCCACGGATCCAACGCGGCCTCTGAAATTCGCTCGACGCTAGAGCGCTTCGCGAACGCAGTCACACGCCACGACTATGGCGTGCTCTGCAACGATCTGCTGTCTGTGGACTTGACCGCGAGACTTGCCCGCATCGGCCTGCCATGCGAACAAGCGATGGCGCGGGGCCTCGGGTCGGTGAAGCGCCCGGCGCTCACAATATTGAGCGTGCGGGTGCAGGGCTCCAAGGCAAACGCCGTGATCCGTACGAGCGCGTCGAACCAGGCGCCTTCCGAGGACACGATCGAGCTGGTCAGGTCAGGCGACCAGTGGCGGATCGCCTCGCTGGGATCCGCGAGTTCCTAAACGGCTCGCGCGACCGCCGCGGTCAGCGTCGCGTCGAAGTCAACGCCCCCGATCGGGCCCACGCAAGGCGAGCTCGCGCCGGCGTCACGGTACCTTTCGACCCCCGCCTGCACAACCTGCTCGCCACCGATCGCCGCGAGCTGCCCTAGGAAATCAGCCGAGATGGCATTCTGCATCGCCTGCACGTCGCCGCTGGCGCGGTCGTAGGCTTCGATGTCCACCTGGAAGCCTGAGCGCTCCAGCATCGCCCGGTAGAACGGCAGGGCGAAATACGGCAACAGCTCCCGTCGCATCGCCTGATGGGCCGTCTGCGGGTCGTCGGTCAGCGCGCTTGGCACAGCGGGCACGATGTCAAAACCCTCGAGCGAGAGCCCAGCGCGTTCCCTGCCGATCTTCACCTGGGGGATGACCACGTCACGGATATAGGAGGGGACGCACAGCCACAGCAGCACGCCGTCGGCGATCTCCCCGGCGAGGCGGAGCATCGCGGGGGACAGGGCGGCTATGTAGATCGGCAGCTGAGGGCGCGGCTCGAGGCCCGCCAGGTGAAAGCCGGTGCGCCACTTCTCGCCGCGCGGAGGATCCTCGCCGCGCACGATCGCGCGCACTATCTGCGCGTACTCGCGCATCTCCGCCACCGGACGGTCGATGCTCTGCCCGTGCCAGCCCTCCACGATCGCGCGGTGAGAGACGCCCAGGCCGAGCGTCAGGCGCCCGCCGGAGAGCTCATCGATGGTGACGGCCGTCTGCGCCATCGTCGCCGGTGTGCGGGTATAGATCGGGACAACCCCGGTTCCGATCCGGATCTTGCTTGTCGCCAGCGCGTAGGCGGTGAGGACGGTGAGTGACTCGCGTCCGGCGATATGGGTTGTGTAGACGGTCTCATACCCGAGCGACTCGGCGAGCTGCACGCGAGTGACCGCGTCCGTAAGGGAGCGTCCTGTCGAGATGAAGCAGCCGGTTGCCATCGCGCTTGGCAGCATACGGCAGCACGGCTGGGGCGCGTCAGCGGCCCAGCATCACGTAGACGATGCCCATCGCGAACGCGATCTGTCCGAAAGTGAGGGCCGTGCCGAGATTGGCGGCGCCGAGGGCACCGGCGAGCGCGCTCGCGAGCACGAACGCGCTGACGAGGATGAGCAGGCTGCGAGTCACTGTGCTCGCTCGCTCATTCTCTCGCGCAGGCAGTCAAACAGCGCCGGTATATTGAGCTTCGGGTCCTGGCGTGTAAGCCATTTCTCGGCTTCGCTGCGCCCACCGACGAGGCGCATGCCGTGCTCGCCGTACTCGACGGCGAAGTCACGCAGGGCGCCGGCACGGCGGGCGGCGAGGCGCCGCGCGCCTATATCGATTTCCCCACGGTGGTCTGCCAGAGCGGCCGCGAGCTCGTGGATGCCGCTGGCGGGCGCAAGCGAGGAGACTGCCAGCACCGGTGTGTGCCTGCGACCCAGCGAGCGCAGCGCCGCCGCGAGGTCCCGTCGCGCGCTCAGTGCGATCTGCCCCAGGTCCGACTTGGTGACGACCAGCACGTCAGGTATTTCCATGATGCCGGACTTCAAGAACTGCAGCACGTCGCCGGAACCAGGCTGTACGACGACGGCGACCGTGTCCGCCACGTCAGCGATGTCTGTCTCGGCCTGGCCGACGCCGACCGTCTCGACGACGACCGCATCGAACGCGGCCGCGAGGGCTTGCGCCCCCGACCTGGTCGCCCACGCCAGCCCGCCGTGGCGCTCACCGGAGGAAGTCGAGCGTATGAACACCCCGCGGTCGGCGGGGTCGAACTCGATCCGTGCCCGGTCACCCAACAGCGACCCGCCTGAGCGTCGCGAGCTCGGATCGACGGCGAGCACCGCGACCGTTTGGCCAAGCTCACGCCAGCGGTGCAAGAGCGCCGACAGGAGTGTGGACTTACCGGCACCCGGGGGGCCGGTGACACCGATCACATGGCCGGGCGCCTCTCCGCCGAGCGCGGCCGGAGATACCTCCGCCAGAAGGCGCGCTGACTGCTCGCGGTCAGCGGCGGCCGTGCTCTCCAGCAGGTTCAGGACAGCCGGCGCGCTGCTGAGGTCGCGCTCACGCAGGCGTACGCCGAGGGCCGCTCCGTCTACGCTCACGCCCGGCCGTTGGAGGCGCCGTCGCCATTCGGGCCGCCCGCGCTGACCAGCCCGACGATGTCGCGCATGATGCGCGTGATGTCGAAGTCCTTCGGGGTGTAAACGGCCGCTACGCCCGCCTGCTTCAAAGCCGCGATGTCATGCTCGGGGATGATCCCGCCGACGACCACCGGGACATTTACACCCGCCTCGTGCAGGGCGTCGATGACGGCCGGTATCAGCTCGCGATGCGAACCCGAGAGGATCGACAGGCCGATCACGTGCACACCCTCCTGCAGGGCTGAGGCGGCGATCTGGGCCGGCGTCAAGCGGATCCCTTCATAGACGACGTCCATGCCCGTGTCGCGAGCCCGCACGGCGATCTGCTCCGCCCCGTTGGAGTGGCCGTCGAGGCCCGGCTTGCCGACCAGGATCTTCGGGCGGCGCCCGAGCTGCTCGCTGAGCTTGGCTACCTGCTCGCGAAGCTCGGCGAGCTCCCCATCGGCGAGCACGCCGCTGGCCTCGCCAACGCCTGTGGGGGCACGGTATGAGCCAAACACCTCGCGCAGTGTCCGCGCCCACTCGCCGGTCGTAGCGCCGGCGCGGGCCGCTGCGATCGTGGGGATCATGAGATTCTCGCCGTGGTCCTCCGCTGCGGCGACGCGAGCGAGCTCGGCCAGCGCCGCGTCGACCGCTGCCTGATCGCGCTCCGAGCGCCAACGGCGCACAGCCTCGATCTGCTCGGCCTCGACCGCGGGATCCACGACCAGGATGCCGCCCTCGGCGTCAGCAGTGAGAGGGGACGGCTCAGACTCGACGTAGCGGTTCTGTCCGACTACCGTCTGCTCGCCGGACTCGATGCGACGTATGCGCTCTCGGTGGGACTCCACGAGCGCCGCCTTCATGTAGGGGACGGCCTGCACCGCGCCGCCATGCTCGGCCACGACCGCCATCTCCTCGCGCGCTCCTTGCAAGAGCTCCTCTACCAGCGCGTCCATCACCTTCGAGCCCTCGAAGATATCCGGATACTCCAGGACGTCCGTCTCGCACGCCAGCACCTGCTGGATGCGCAGCGACCACTGCTGGTCCCACGGGCGAGGCAGTCCAAGCGCCTCGTTCCAGGCGGGCAGCTGGATCGCGCGGGCGCGAGCGTTGCGGCCGAGCGTGACGGCAAGCGCCTCGAGCACGATGCGCTGCACGTTGTTCTCCGGCTGTGCCTCGGTCAGGCCCAGCGAGTTGACCTGCACCCCGTAGCGGAAGCGCAGATGGCGGGTGTCGCTCACCCCGTAGCGCTCGCGTCCGATCTCCTCCCACAGGATCGACATCGCGCGCAGCTTCGCGTGCTCCTCGATGAAGCGAACGCCCGCGTTGACGAAAAACGAGATGCGGCCGAACACCTGGCCGAGGGTCTCTTGTGGGACCCGCTCACGGGCGGCGTCGAGCACCGCGATCGCGTTGCTCATCGCGTAGGCGATCTCCTGCACTGGCGTGGCGCCCGCCTCCTGCAGATGGTAAGAACAGATATTGATCGGGTTCCACTTCGGTACCTGCTGCACCGTGTAGGCGATCATGTCAGCGATCAGCCGCATCGACGGCGCCGGCGGGAACGCGTAGGTGCCGCGAGCCAAGAACTCCTTGATGATGTCGTTCTGGGTCGTCCCCTGCAGCTGGGACTGATCGACGCCCTGCTCCTCGGCGGCGACGATGTACAGCGCCAGCAGCCACGCTGCCGTGGCGTTGATCGTCATCGACGTGTTCATCTGGTCGAGTGGTATGCCGTAAAGCAGCATCGCCATGTCGCCGCGATGGGCTATCGGCACGCCGACCTTGCCGACCTCGCCGCGCGCTAGCTCGTCGTCGGCGTCATAGCCGGTCTGGGTGGGCAGATCAAAGGCGATCGAGAGGCCCGTCTGGCCCTTGGTGAGATTGCGCCGGTAAAGCTCATTGGAGGCCTTTGCGGTCGAGTGCCCGGCGTAGGTCCGCATCATCCACGGCCGGTCAGGCTCGCGAAGGCGAGGGAATGAATCGCTGCCCATGTCGCAATTGTAGGGTTCAGGCGGTGTGCGAACGCGTACGGTCATGCAGCTGATCGACCTATTGCATCTCGGTCAGCCACGTGTGATCGGCTCGTGGAGGGTGGGGGAGGTGCTCGTCGACCCGGGACCAAGCAGCTGCCTGCCCGTGCTGCTGGACGCGCTCGGCGGCCAGCCGCCGCGGGCGGTGGCGCTGACCCACATCCATCTGGACCACGCGGGCGCTACCGGCTCGCTGCTGGCGCGCTTCCCGCACATCGAGGTGTGGGTGCACGAGCGCGGGGCGCCCCATCTCCTGGACCCGACGAGGCTGATCATGAGCGCGACGCGCCTCTACGGCGATGACATGCAGCGCCTGTGGGGCGAGGTCCTGCCCGTACCCGCGGAGCGGCTGCGCGTGCTGCACGGGGGAGGGCGACTCGACGGCTTTCAGGTTGCCTACACCCCTGGTCACGCCTCCCACCATGTCTGCTACCTGCACGAGGAGAGCGGCCACGTCTTCTGCGGGGACACCGCTGGGGTGCGCATCGCCGACGAGGGCCCCGTGTTGGCGCCAACCCCGCCGCCCGACATCGATCTCGAGCTGTGGCGAGGCTCGTTGGGGCTCATCGCGCGATGGCGCCCGCGCGCGCTGCTGAGCACCCACTTCGGGGCCTACCACGACGTTGAGCGCCATCTCGCGGAGCTGAGCGACTGCCTGCGGCGCTTTGAGCGAAACGCAGAGCTCGGCGAGCAACGGTTTCTGGCTGCGCTCGAAGCGGACCTCGACGGGCGGGTGAGCGCCGAGATCGGCCGCTGCTACCGTCAGGCAATGCCGCCGGAGCAGTGTTTTCTTGGCCTGCGCCGCTACCTGAGCCGCCGCGGCTGAGCCTGTCAATCACCCGCGCTTGGCTTTATCCTTGGCCCATGACGATGAGCCAGACAATCGAGCTACCGCGCAGCGACGGCCCGGGAGCGGGGATGGACCGACCGTGGCGAGTGATCGTCCGCAACGACAGCCACAACACGTTTGACCATGTCGCTCGCACGCTCGCACGCTTCCTGCCGGCGATCAGCTTGGAGCGAGGACACCAGCTAGCGAACCTGATCCACCGCAGCGGTCAGGCGACCGTTTTCACCGGACACCAAGAGCCGGCCGAGCACTACTGGGAGCAGCTGAAGGGGGCGGGACTGACGATGGCCCCGCTCGAGCAGGGCTGAAGCGCGGTCAGGCGCTATCGCCCTCGACTAGCGCCCGCCGTTGGCGGCACGGGAGGTCACGAGCGACCCTTCGATGCCGCCGCTCACGGTCATGTCCCACCAGCCGTAGAGCACCGGCACCTGGTACCAGCTGGAGTGGCGAACGCGGAAGTCGAGCATCTCCGGGCCCTCCCAGTAGCGTTCCCAGTCCAGGTGCTCGGCAAAGCTGGCCAGCTGCTGGAACTTGTAGGTGTCGTCACGCGCCCGCAGGACCGCGTAGGAGGTGGCGCCATAGCGCAGCGCCGTGGCGGCGACCTCGTTTAGGGCTTCCTCGAACGCGTCGGCGCGAAAGCCGGTTGCGTACCACGGGACAATCACAGTGCCGGCCATCAGGCGCCCACCTCCGCGTGAATCGCGCCGGGACCCTCGGCGGTCTTGCCTTGACCCTCCGAGTCGGCGCCAACGAGTACCGAGATCTTCCCCAAATGCTTGTTTTCGAGCATCAGCTGATGTGCTTCGGCGACGCCATCGAAGCCGAGCGTGCGCCACAGCACCGGACGGATCAGGCCGCTCTCGATCAGCTCGTTCGCCTTCATGCACTCGTACGCGTTGGCGAAGTGCGAGCCGATGATCTCCTTCTGCTTCATCCACAGGTAGCGTACGTCAAAGTCGAGGTTAAAGCCGGTCGTGCCGGCGCAGATCACGACCTTACCGAAGGGCTTCACCGTGAAGACCGAGGTGGGGAAGGTCGCCTGGCCGACGTGCTCGAAGACGACGTCTGGCGCCTCGCCGAGGAGCTGCTTGACCCGCTTTGAGAACTCGCGCGAGACACCGAAGCGGGTCTTCTCCTGCTCAGGCGTCTCGTCGCCTGTGCGCATCATGCCGGTGAACTCTGAGCGGTCGATGTAGCCGACGGCGCCAAGCCGCTTGACCAGCTCGCCCTTCTCCGCGGAGGAGACCACGCCGACACACTGCGCGCCGGCAGCGGCGCACAGCTGGGTCGCGAACACCCCCAGACCGCCGGCGGCGCCCCAGATCAGCACACGCTGGCCGGCCTGCAGGTTGCAGCGGGTCATCAGCATGCGATAGGCGGTGAAGTACACCAGACCGTAGGAGGCCGCCTCCTCCCAGGTGAGCGCCTTTGGCTTTGCCAGCAGCTGCTGAGCCTGCACCTTGGTGAACTGAGCGAATGAGCCCCACGTGGTCTCGTAGCCCCAGATCCTCTGAGAGGGCGCGGCCATCGGGTCAAGGCCATGCACCTCGGGATCCTCATAGGAGGCCTGGTTGCAGTGCACGACCACCTCGTCGCCCGGCTTCCAGCGAGTCACGCCAGGGCCGACCTTCCACACCACGCCCGATGCGTCAGAGCCACCAATGTGGTGGCCGTACTCCGGGTGGTCGCCGTACTTCATCACTGACACCGGCTTGCCGAGGGCGGCCCACACGTTGTTGTAGTTGACCCAGGCGGCCATCACCCTGACGATCACCTCGAAGGCGCCCGGCTCGGGGACCTCGATCTCCTCGATCTGAAAAGCGTCCTTGGGCTCGCCGAAGCGCTCCTCGCGGATCACCCAGGCGGCCATTGTCTTT
>JANWLE010000028.1 GCA_025451035.1 Solirubrobacteraceae bacterium | reverse complement strand
TGAATTGGTTGGTTGTGATGATGGTCGATCAGACCCTTCTAGAGCCAAGTCTCAACATGGTTCGATGCGCCTTGGCGCGTGGCGCCACCCCACGATAGCGATCACCGCGCTGTGCTAGACCGCAGCAAGAGCTGGGGCAAGCTGCTCGGCGGTCGTCTCAACCGTGTCCGGAACTGTGATGGCGAGACGTCCATCGCGATCAAGGATACGGCGTGCGCCGAGCACCGTCAGACCGACGACGCGGTTAGTCCCGGGTGCATAGCGAACCACATGCCCCTCAGGTGTCTCCTCGCCCTCACCCGATTGGGGCTCACCGACATGCAGATAAAGCACATCGCTGTCGGCATCGTAATCGGCGTGATCGAAGCTCAACGGCCCGATCGTGATGTTCACGTGCTCCATGATCTGGGGTCCTTACGGTTGGCAAACGCGGTAACTATCCGCGCAGGCTTCTGCTCATAGCTTACGACCACCAGCAGCCAGCGACTAGGGCCAACACTCCGCGCGTAGTATCGCGTGCGCGTCCCGAAGCTCACATCGGGAGCCATGTGATCGGGCTTCGACACGGCCCGAAGGACATCGGGCCTGTGTGCAGCCATCTCCGGATGGTCCCGGACTATCTTCTCGCGCCAGACCATGTCCCCCAAAACGACCCGAGTGCCGTTGGGGTCGGTCGTCTCAGCCGTGCCCGACTCGTCCTCCATTGGTACTCAGCATGGCCGTCGGTCCGGATGCGACGTCAGACTCAATATGGTTGTTTGAACCAACCTGAATTGGTTTGTCGTGATCACGTAAAATTCCTGCACATCACTAGTTTGTCGTTGTGGTCAAACATCACACGGAGGTCTTCGTTGGCCTCATCAGCGCGTGAAGGCCGCCCTGTGTGCCGATCTATTCCTCGACACGCAGGTCACAAGACTAGCCATCTGGGCCCCGCAGGTGCTCTGGTCGACCGATCCAAGCCAACGTCGCACGAGACAAGACGCTGACCGGCCGCTCTCGCCGTCAGCGTGACAGTGGCGCTAAGGGCTGTTCATGCTCGACGCCCGCGATTGCCTCACGATTTCTTGTCCTGCTGAGCAGACGGGGGTGGTGCTGGTGGCCCACCGGGCTTCATCGGGACAAGGTTCTGAGGCGCAGGCGGTTGGCTCGGTGAGTTCTGCGGCGTCAAAGACCCCTTCTCTTCCCATCCCGGTCCTCGCGGCGTCGGTCTTGTCACGAGCCCTTATTGCCACTTGCCGGCTTGAGGGGGACCAGCTTGGGTTTAGCAGGCGGCGTTGTAGGCGTCTTGAGCGCTTTCAGGGCACCCTCTTGCAGCCGTACGCTGGTGAGCTTGCTCATGGCCTGATTGTAACGGAGGGTCCCGGCGGCAGCAGATCTATTCGCGCGATCTGCGACGCAGCTATGTACACGCCTTGAGGTGGATCGACTCTGGCAGCTAGCGAGCGTATGCCGTTCTCATCAACGGCAACGGTGCACAAGCTCTCCAAGAAAACGTCATGCGCGGAGGGCGTCTGACCCACTGCTGAACGGCGGCCGTACACACCACCGACCAGCCGTGGCGACCCATCGGTATGGCCGACAAGCTCGACAATCACGTATCCGCCCTCTTGGCGCCAGCGCTGATACGCGAAGTCAAACGCATCGCGCGCCTCACCAGCGCCGAAGGCGGCCGCAAACAAGTTAGGCGGCCCATCGCGAGCCTCCACCTTGGCGAGATATCGATTCAGTAGCGAGCCGAGGATCACCGGAACCGCAATGAGGACCACCGACCCATAGGCAGCCAGCGCTCCCCAATGATGCGTCAAATGCGAGGGACTCCCAATTTTGGAGACGAGATGTACCGTCCAGAACCCGAAGACCAAAATGGATGATCAACGTGTAGCTCAATGCGCGCAGCGCCAGTTCTAGATCGCTACGAGAGCCGCGCATCCACTGCGAGATCCGTGTCGCCAGTTGATCTCAGCGGTAGCCAACCGCGATCTGGAAGCAACGACCACCGTCGAGGCGATTCAGGAGTTCCTGCACGTGCGTGCCCGGCGGCGAGGCCGAGCCGACGCCGTGCAACTGGCTAACGACTACGTCGATCTCTTCTCCCCCCTGCTGGCAGTTAGCGACGAGCACCTACGCCAAGGCCTCTCGATCTTTAAGCACTCCGAGCGGCTCGGAGCATTCGACGCAGTACTCGCAGCAGCTGCTCTAAGCACCGGCGCGCAAGCGCTCATGTCAGCGGACACGGCCTTTGCCGAGGTTCCCAGCTTGCGCCACATCGTTCCCGACGCGGCGGGCGTGGCGAGCATCCTCCAGGAGGAAACCGCCAGCTAAGGGAGGTCAACACGAGGCTGAGCACGAACTGCCTCCCGCGCTGGCGGGCGGTAAATCTAGGAGCCGCCTCTAGGCGAGGCGCTCCCTGAGCATCGCCTTGCCCTGCTTGGCGCCCTTGCGGCTCTCGTGTTGGGCGCGGCGGAAGAGTTCAGCAAGCTCACTGTCGCCGGCTCGCTCCGCGTCTTGCACATAGATCTCGAGCCGCAGCGCGTTGCTCAGGCACTGCTGTACGAACCAAACGAGGTTGTAGTCCTTGTCCTTGGTGCCCGTGACCTCGCCCGTCTCACTTCTCTCGAGGGTCTCGACAGTCATGGATGCTCCTTTGATGAGGGTTGCCTTCGCTAGGCGTCTACCCGGTGCTGGGTTCAGCAAACTTGGCGAGCTGCGCCTGCGTCCTCATCGGCTGGGGCTGGCTTCTCGACTGGGAGGAGGTGAGCCGGGCGTGTGCATTAGGTTCATCACCTGACGTACGCCTGCGACGTTGCCTACCCGCTCGAGCACGAGATCGATCTGCTCGCTGGTCGGGAGCTCCCCGCGCAGATAGACGACCGCGCCCTCGCAGTTGACGTTGAGCTGTCCCTTGGGGACCAGCTCGTCGCGGAATGCCTCCGATTCGACCTTGTGCGCGAGCGTGGTGTCGTCTAGCTCTCCCGGTAGCGGCCCCATCGGACCGCTCGCCTCGTATGCCATTCCCTTGACGACCCCGCGCGCGTACTGGCCCTTCTTGGAGCCCTCATGCAGCCCCCGGCGGAGATACTTCAACGCCTTGTCGCGAACTATGTGCCGGCGACGGCGGCCCTGCTCGGGGTCCAGCAGATACATCGCTGTGACGCCGACCGCGGCTCCGCCCAGCGCGGCGCCCCGCGAGCGCCGCGTGTCGTGGGTGCTCGGGCGCACGGCCTGTTGGGCGCTGCTGAGCACGGAGGCGGCCTTGGGTGCGGCCGCGGCCACGCGGGCTCCTATGGTTGCGCCCGTCACAGCCGCCCGCGCGCCGGCGCTGAATCCACGGCGCGCGGCCCTAACGCCCAGCTTTCCCGCGTGGCCGCCCGCCCTCGACCTCGACTGTCCCCGGCGCACGCGCACGCGCGATGGGATCCTTGCGTTCTTGGCACCGAGATGCAGCGGCGCTCCGAGGGTAGCCATGGCGACCTCCTTGATCTAAGGAATCATGCCCACGCGGCAATGCTTGACTGATGACTAGCTACCCGAGCCTCGGGCCCACAAACGCGCGCGCCTGAGCTCAGGCGCGGCGAGGAGAGCTCTCACCAAAGGGGCGCGCTGGCTCGCTTCGCGCGCCCCTCTGAGAACAAGGTCTGGGTCGCGCCGCGCCACAACGGGTAGTCCTTGCAGCCGCTCGCGGCGCTGCGTAGCTCCGGCAACCTCAGCTCAGTCCGCCGCTAGTCCCGGGGTCCACGTGAGGTTCCCCGCCTGCCCGCCGAGCGTGGCTGGCGGCCGCGGCGCTGCCCGCGCGGCTAGCCACGGCTGCGTTCCGGTCTCGAGCTCCTGGCGCTGGCGGCGCCAGCTCCCTTGCGCCGAGAGGTCTTCGCTTGCCCCGCTGCGCGGCCTTCGCGTATCTGGGCGAGGCTCTGCTCGAGCGCTCCCATCAAGTCAGGCGCGCTCATCGCCGGCTGCGGCTGCTCGGGCGGCGGCGCAGCGATCTTCTGGTGCTTCTGCTTGCGCTTGATGATCCGCTGCAGGTGAGCGCGATGCTCGTCACGGTAGCTCTGCGGTTCGAAGGGAACCTCGAGCTCGCCGATGATCGCGAGCGCATTTTCGACCTCCTTGCGCGCCGGGGCGCGCGCGGTAACTTCTTCTGAGATCTCCTGCCGTCCGCGGACTTCGTCGTGGAAAAGCATTGTCGTCAGCGTGAGCAGACCGTCGCGGCTGCGGATGTTCACCAGCTGTTCTGAGGCGCGCAGCACGAAGCGGCCGACCGCGACCTTCCCGCTGCGGCTCATAGCCTCGCCGAGCAGCTCATAGGCGCGGGCCGCGCCCTCGTCGCTCGGCACGAGCAGATACGGGTGGTCGAAGTAGATCGGGTCGATCTCGCGCTCCTGCACGAAATGCTCGATGTCTATCGTCTTCGAGCGGCGGGGCGAGGCGGCCTGCAGGTCCTCGTCGGTTACGAGCACGAGCTTGCCGTCCAGCTCGTAGCCCTTGACGATCTCCTCCCAGGGGACCTCCGTGTTCTCCTGCGCGCATACGCGTCTGGTCGCCACCGGTGATCTGTCGGGCTCGTGCAGCTGACGGAAATGCACGCCGCGGTCGCGTACCGCGGCGTAGAGGGACACGGGTACGTTGACCAGGCCGAAACTCAACGACCCTGTCCAGATGGGTCGTGGCATCAGTGGCCTCCAGCTGTGGTGCGTGTCGGCCGCCGCGGCGTGGCGGCGTGGCGGCGGGAGGTCCGCCGCCGGCCATGGTCGTCGATGCTGGCGCGCAGAGCGCCAAGCAGATCGTCGGTCCGGGCGGGCTCGATCTGGGGCGCCTCGATCGTCTCGCCGTGCGCCTTGCGGGCGATCATGTCGAGCACAGCCTGACGGTAGGTGTCCTCATAGGCATCGGGCTTGAAGACCTCGGTCAGCTGCCCCACCAACGTCTGCGCGACCTGAACCTCCTGCCTGGTGGTGGCGCGCTCGGATCGCGGGCGCTGCAGTTCGCCGCCGCCGACGAGCTCATCGGCGAAGCGCATCGTGTGCAGCGCGATCACATCTTCGAGCGGACGTATCGCCGCCAGGCGCGAGCGGTTGTGGAACACGAAGCGCCCGATCCCGGCTCGCCCGGAGCGCTCAAGCGCGGTGTGCAGCAGCCGGTAGGGCTCCGCACCGAGCTTCCCGGGACCGAGATAGAAGCACCGCTCGTAGTAGATCGGGTCGATTTCAGCGAGCCCCACGAAATGCTCGATCTCGATCACGTGAGCCGCGGGCCCGTCGGCGGCCGCGACCTCCTCCTTGGAGAGGACCACGTAGGAGCCCGGAGCGACCTCATAGCCCTTGACGATCTCGCTGTAGGGGACCTCCTTGTCCTCCTTGACGCACACCCGCCGGTGTTCGATCGCGGCTCCGTCGCTAGAGTGGCGCTCTCTGAAGCGGATCGCCTTCGACTCGTTCGCGGAGTACAGCTTGACCGGGATGCGAACCATGCCGAAAGCGATCACTCCGTTCCACAGCGACCGAGCCATATCGTCTGCTTACCCGTAACACAGGCCGCTATGCGCCTCGCTTACGGGTAGAGCTGCTCGCCGCTCTCCTCATCCACCACTGTAATCGCTTCCGTCGGGCATGCCCGCGCGGCGATGAGCAGTTGATCGAGGGGCGCCTGCCCGACGACGGTTGAGACATTCCCCTGAACTAGGAACACGTCAGGCGCGAGCTCCTCGCAGTCGCCCTGCGCTACGCACGCGGACTGGTCGACCATCACCTTGTGTGCCATCGCTGTCTCCTGTCCTATCGATTGCTTTTCGCTTTTTGTGGCTCTGCAACAGCCTCAGTGCCATCAGGTAGAAGATCGGTACGGCGCTCGCCCACACGATTGCCCGCAGCCAGGTCGCGCTCGCGTCGCTGCCCGCGCCTAGCGTGTGGAGGACGCCGAGCACCCACACCACGACGGTTGCCCTGTGTAGGCGCCGCCACATCCGCGCGCCGATCCGCTTGCGCGCATAGAAGCTGAGGCCGAACAGCCCCGCGAGATAACCCGCGATGATCCCCATGCCTGTCGCCAGCGGGCGGTAGGAGCCCGCGAACGGGACTACTACACCGCGCAGACCGGGGCGCAGCCAGGGATCCAGCAGCAGCGACCCGCCATGAATAACGATCATCGCCAAGGCGACGAGGGCGAGATGCTCGTGCAAGCGTAGGAGCTTGCGGCGAATCCCACCCGAGCTGAGGAGTCTCGTCGCCATCGTCAGTCCGGCCAGTACCGCCAGTGACACGAGCGCCAGAGCCACGATCCCTGAGGCGCGGCTGACCAGCCACCACACGTATACCCCTGCTCCTGTGCCCGTCATGCCTGGCGGCGCCCTGCGGCGCCTTGCTCCAACGGTCGGGGCGGGCTGGCCAGCTCAATGGTGAAAGCGCCCAGGCCAGACGGCTGGGAAGGCGCTGGGAATGCTCCTAGCATCTCCACCTCGCCGTCGTCGTGGACGATCAGGCCGCCGTGGCCAGCCAGCACCTCGCGTGCCCCGGCCGGCCCGAGCAGAAGCGCCATCTTCGAGAGCGTCTCGGCCTCGAGCGTGCTCGGTGCGAGCGCGGTCGCTCCGACTAGGCCTGTCCACGCCGGCCGGCCGCTGGCGGGATCGATCAGGTGGTGGGCGTAGCCGCCGTCCGGGGTGCGCCACACGCGTATGTTCAAGCCGGAGGTCGCGACGCCGCCGCCTGTGAGGGCCAGCTCGCAGATTGTCTCACCGGTGAGCGGATGCTCGACCTCCACCACGTACGGTTCGAGCTGCGCACCGACGCCTCCCACGGCTATGTCCCCGCCGCAGTCAACGACGAACCTGGTGTAGCCAGCGAGCCGGTGCGCGAGCGCATCGGCACACAGGCCCTTGCCCGTGCCGCCGGTGTCGAGCATGATGCCCGGCCGGCGGCAGATCGTCCCGTGGCCGTCATGTTCTGTCATCGAGATGTGCTTCCAGCGTTCCCGCGGATCGGCCCGCGCCGGGCTGCGCTGCGGCGCCTGCTCCAGCGCGTCGCGCAGCGACGCCGGCGGGCTGCGGTCGAGCGAATGGGAGTAGCCGGCGTCGCGTAGCGCGCCGAGCAGTGTCGGGTCGACGAGCCCGCCGCTTCGTCGAGCAGCCCAGATCCCGGCGCTAACCGCCGTGCGCAGCAGCAGCGACGCGGGCACCCATGGGCGCGGGTCACAGTTCAGCTTCGACAGCTCGCTGTCCTCGCGAAAGCGCGATAGGCGCGCAGCAAAGCTTTCGACGTATGCGCGGGCATCACGCGCCGCCCACTCAGGCGCCTTGGCGCCAGCCAACAGCGGCGCACCGATCAACAACCGTATCTCGCTGCCCATCGAGTGAAACCGTGTTTCGTGTTCGAGGCTCATGGGTGTCTCCTTCCGCTCGCGTGGCCAAATCACGAGGCGCGGGTGATGGGCGTGCCGGCCGGTTCGCTCGGGCTCTGCGTGGAGACCGACTGCGAGACACTCGACCCCGCCCTGGCGCCCGACGGCACGCGTTCGATGACGGTCGTGGTGTAGACGCGGCGCAGCAGCAGCTCGTGAGGTCGAGCACGAGCCACAGGCGCCTGACCGGCGAGTTGCCAGCTCAGCAAGGCAAGTGTCAGCAGGAACGCCGCCAGAGAGAAAAGCGCGACCGTCAGTCGATCAGTCATCGCGTGTACCACCGGGGCTCGAGCGTGTCGCGAGCGGCGCTGCAGCTATCGGCGAGCGCGCACTGGCACCGCGCTGCCCTTCGGTCGCGGCTGCGCTGGTCGCTGTCCGCAGCGTCGTGTGTCGAGAGCCTTCGCTGACCGTTGTGGGCGAAAGCGCGAGTACCACATGCTTGCCAGCCGTGGGACGCGCGGCGAGCAGCACGAAGATGACACCGAACGTGGCTAGCGCTGCAGAGACGACGGGCAGCGGGTTGAGCAGGATGTTGCGCTCCCTGATGCGTGAGCGCCGGCCGGGCAAGTCAGTCATCGCGGCCCTGGCCGCCGTCGTCGTGACCATGGCCGCCGCTTGTGCGGGTGCGCACCGCGGCGCCTTCTCGTCCACCCCCGGTGGGCTTCGCTCCGCTTGTGCGGGTGCGCACCGGCGTGTTGGCGCCGATGGGCCTCGCTGACCCGCCCCTCGACGCGCCCGAGCTGCTCCGCGTGCGTACGGGGCTGGCCGCTGCTTCGGTGACCCCGCTCGACCGGTGCGCGCCGCTGGAGGCCGTGCGCGCTGGAGGCGACGTGCCTCGCACGCCGCCCCCGCGAGGGAGCACATACACGCTGCCTTTCGGGCGCGGTGGGCGTTCGTGACGTACGACGTGAATGGTGCGGCGGATCACCTGGGTGCGCACCTCGACCGCAGCTTGACGGCTCGCCGCCTGGGTGGCTTGATGAGTCGAAGGCCGGGTGAGAGCGAACGCGCTTACGCCGCCAGCGGCGAGTGCGGCGATGGCGGCGGCGACTCTGGCATTGGTGGCATGCATCCGGCGGCTCCTGTGGTGGCTTGCCAGGCAACTGTGGCGTGCACGTGGCTAGGAGCCGGTCAGGGCAAGGCAAAGATTCGGCTAAAAGAGGGCCCTGGGGCTAGCGTCAGTCATCCTGCGCGTGGTGTTCTGCGCCGCTTGGCTGGGTGTGCCCGTCGTCGCGTGTCTGGCCTCGATTCGTGGCGTGTTCAGGCGGTTGGGTTTCGCGTTCGGATGCCTGCGGCACGACGGGCGCGGGTGGCGGCTGAGTCGTTGGCGGGGCGTTAGTGGTTACCTGGGTCGAGGTGTTGGTGCTTCGCGCGGGCGGGCCACTGTGGACCTTTTTGGCGGCGGGCGTTTTTCGCCGGGCGCTCCGCGGCGGCGCGAGCCGCGCCCCGGCGGAGATAGGTTCTGAGGAGAGCCCGATCCGCTGGCTCGTGAGCTGGCTGGTCACCCACGTTATGCCCGCGGTCAGGACGATTCCCGAGAATGCAGCGAGCGCCCACATCAACGTCTTGCGGCTCACGGCATGCACCCTAGAGACCTGTGGGTAAGGAAATGGCAAAGTCGCTGCATCACGGGCTTTCAGATGGATGTCTGCGCGTCGCTCCTATGGGCAGCGAGAGCACCGCAATGGCACCTCCACCGTGACGGTCGCCAAGGGTGACATCTCCTCCCCACTCGCGTGCTAGCTCGCGGGCGATGTTCAACCCGAGGCCGGTGCCCGCGGGCCCGTTACGGCCGGCGTTGCCGCGATGAAAGCGCTCGAACACGGCGTCGTGCTCATCGGCGTCCAGCCCTGGCCCGCGGTCGCGGACCTCGATCCGCGAGTTGTCGCTCGAGATCGTGACCGTGCCCGCGGCAGGTGAGTAGCGCAGCGCGTTATCGATAAGCGCATCGAGCGCGCAGTCAGCGTCGCTTCGCGCACACCACACGGTCGGGAGGCTCGCCATGTGCTGCTGGCCCACGGCGGAAATGTGCTCGAGGGTGATCCCGCGGTCCCGAGCGATGGCCTGCCACCGCTTCAGCGCGTCGGCCGCGAGGAGATGCAGGCTAACTGCCTCGGCCGGCTGCTCGCGCTGGCCGAGGCGGCTGAGCACCAGCAGCTCATCCACGATCTGGGAGAGGCGATCCACCTCGCCGAGGCCGGCATCTAGCTCTCTGGCGGCCGCGCCGCTCACGCCGGTCTCCCGCGCCTCCTCCAAACGCAGCCGCAAGCCGGTCAGGGGAGTGCGCAGCTGGTGGGAGGCGTCGGCGACGAACGCGCGCTGGGCGCCCAGCAACCGCGCGAGGCGGTTGGTCATCTCGTTGAACGACTCCGCCAGCGAGCGTTGCTCGCGGCTGCCCTCGATCGGTGCCCGCGCGCTCAAGTCGCCGCCGGCGACGCGCTCGGCGACGCGCTTCAAGCGCGCGATCGGCCGGGCTATCTGGGCCGCTATCACCGCGCCCGCGGCGAGACCCAACGCCAGGACGACGAGGCCGATCAGGCCTAGACCCAGCACGGTTCTGCTCACCGCGGCGTGGACTGCGCTGACGCTTTGCGTCACGCGCACCGCTCCAACCGGCGTGCGTCCTCGAATGACGGGGACGGCGGTGGCGAGAATCTGCTGGCCGAGCGTACGGCTGGAGCGCTGCACCTGCACCTGATGCCCCGCGAGCGCATCGGCTATCTCTGGTCGCGCAGCGTAGCTCGAGCCGAGCTGCGCGGACCCGGCGCTGTCAGCCAGGACGACCCCGCCGCGGTCTACGACTATCACGCGCCCCCGGACCGATGAGCCGGCGGTGCGTGCCAGAGCTTGCAGTTCCGCGCGGTGCGCTGGGCTGAGCAGGTCGGCCGCGGTCGCCGCGACAAGGTCGGCTTGGCCCTGCGCTTGGGAGCGAACCTCGCTGTTGACGCGCGCACCGAGGCTCAGCGCAAGCGGCACGCCGAGCGCGATGATCGTCAACAGCACGATGTAGGCGAGCGCCGCGAGCAGTCCGGTGCGCAGGCTCAGCTTGACTCCTGGGGCGCTTCGAGGCGAAAGCCGACGCCACGCACCGTGTGTATGCAGCGAGCGGCGCTCGTCCCGGACAGCTTGCGCCGCAGTGCGGCGATGTGCACGTCGAGCGTCTTGGTGGAACCAAACCAGTTCTCATCCCAGACCTCGGACATCAGCGTCTCCCGCGTGACGACCTGTCCCTGCTCGCGCATCAACCGCGCGAGCAGGTCGTACTCCTTGCGTGTCAGCTCGAGCTCGGCCTCGCCCAGCCAGCAGCGATATGCCGCCAGGTCGAGGCACAGCTCGCCACAACTCAAACGTGCCGGCGGGTCCGTTGCGCCGGACTCGTCGGTTTGGCTCTTCGCGCGCGTGCGCCTCAGGACCGCCCGAATACGGGAGATCACCTCGCCGGCGGCGAACGGCTTGACGACATAGTCATCGGCGCCAAGCTCCAAGCCGACGACACGATCGGTGACCGTGCCACGGGCGGTGAGCATGATGATCGGCACGTCACGGCGGCGGCGCATCTCGCGGCAGACGTCGAGCCCGTCGCCGTCGGGCAATGTCAGGTCGAGCAATACGATGTCGGGCATCGCCGTACGGTCAAGCTCCAGCGCCTCGCGCGCCGTGCGCGCCATCAGCGTCCGAAAGCCATGTCGCTCCAGCGAGGCAGCGAACGGCTCCGCGATCGAGTTTTCGTCCTCGACGAGTAGCACCGCCGGCCCATGGGAGCGTTCGCTGCCGCTGTCAGACCGGTTACCCATCGCCTCCACTGTAGATCGCTCGCGGGCAAATATCTCGTTCCCGGGATGCGGCGGGCCGCGAGGTGTAGCCCCAAGCGGGCGTGGGGTAACTGCTGATGCTCCCACGGGTCCTCTCCGCCGATCACGCACGGCTCCGTCCAGTAGAGCTTGTGTGAGCCGGCCTCGTCTGAAACCCAGTCCTCGTCTGGATCCCAGAACGGACCGGCCTCCAGCACGACGACCCTCCAGCCGGCTCGCGCCAAGCGTTGCGCCAGTGTCGCGCATGAGTCGGACCGGATGAGGGTAGACCCTGGTGAGAGGGCACAGCAATTGCCCGCCACTAAAGACAACGTCGAGGAAAGGGGGAGTTGAGATGGCGTCAGCCACAGCAGCGCCTAAGCAACACTTGGTTCCTAGCATCGACGGGGATCCGGCTGAGCTGTTCGCCCGCTGGCACCAGAAACGCGATATGGCCGCACGCGACGCGCTGGTGGCGCGGTTCATGCCATTGACGCGCAACCTAGCGCGCCGCTACGACCGCTCCTCTGAGCCGTTCGAGGATTTGCTGCAGGTCGCCTCGTTGGGTTTGCTCAAGGCGCTAGACCGGTTTGATCCGAGTCGTGGTTACCCGTTCCCGTCGTTTGCGGTGCCGACGATCCTGGGCGAGATGCGACGGTATTTCCGTGACTCGGGATGGTCGGTTCACGTACCGCGCGCCGCCCAGGAGCGGGCGCTGCGGGTGCGCGACGCGCAGGAGCGTCTGGTGAACGAGCACGGCCGCTCGCCCACAGTCAAGCAGCTCGCTGAATACCTCGAACTCGAGGCCGAGGAGGTTCTGGACGCGTTGCAGGCGATCCACGCCTACGAGGCCCTGTCGCTCGACGCGCCCCGCCCGAGCGCCGATGACGACTCGCGGACCTATGGCGAAGCCATCGGCCAGGACGACGAGCGCTATGAGCTGGTTGAAATGGACGCGGCCGTGGTCGCGGCGCTCGAGCACATAGGGCCGCGCGAGCGCACGATCCTGCACATGCGGTTCGTTCAGGATCTCACCCAGAGCGAGATCGCGGCACGCATAGGCATCTCCCAGATGCAGGTCTCGCGTGTGCTGCGCGGCGCCCTCGAGAAGCTGAGAACGCTGACGCGGGACCAGACAGCCGCAGAGACGCGGTAGCGTGGCCACCGCCGATGCCGCCGCCAGCTATTACGATCGGCTGCCGGGTGAGCGCAACCGAAGCGTCGAGCGTGGCATCTGCCATGTCCTCTCGGCTGCCGGCAGCTCCCAACGTGTGCCTGACGGTGCCGAGCGCGCCGCGCAACGTCGCGCTGGTGCGCGAAATGCTCACCGGCCTGGCGGAAACGATCGCCTTGAACGGCACGTTGCTGAACGACATCCTCACCGCGGTCACGGAGGCGTGTAACAACGTCGCCCTGCACGCCTACCCGGGCCAGGAGGGCCCGCTGAAGGTGAGCGTGACGGTCACCCCTAGCGCGGTGACCGTGCTCGTGCGCGACCACGGGGTCGGTGTGCGGCCCCTGGACCTCGTGCCTGCCGGCAACGAGTTTCGCATCGGTCTGCCCGTCATGCGGGCTCTCGCGCAGCGCATCGAGCTGCGGGACGCGGCCGGCCGCGGGACCGAGGTCGAGATGGAGTTTGCGACGCCTCCCATCAAGTCGCTGGGGTCGGTTATCGACGACCCTTCTCGCTTCCCGTTGCGCACGCGCCCAGGCGCAGCGAACACCGCTCAGATCAGCATCACACCAGTCTCCCTCGCGCGTACCATTCTTTCCCGCCTGTTGTGTGTGCTGGCGTCGCACGCGGACTTCTCTACCGACCGTCTCTCCGACGTGCAGCTGATCGCCGACGCGCTCGCTGCGCACGCCGCCACATCGCTGAGCACCAGCCATCTGAATCTCGCCGTGTACGTCGCGCGTCGCAAACTGGAGCTGAACGTCGGCCCGTTGAACGCCGGGGGCGCGCGAAGGCTCATCGCCGAGTCCTGCCTCGGCGGCGGGCTCGGCGATGTGATCGAGAAGCTCACTGACCGCCACTGCGTGGCGGACGCCGGCGAGTATGAGACGCTCACGCTGGAGCTGAGCGACAGCGGCTGACGCGAAGGAACAGTGCGCTTAGCCGCTGTCGCTTTCTCCCCCGGCGCGTGGTTAGGCGTGCGCGCGCTGACGCTCAGCCGCCTCGAGCACGCTTGAGCGGTTCTTGTGGGAGCGCTCGTAAGCGCGCACTGCGCCTGCGCGATCCTCGCCGTCCTCGCTCAGCGCTGCACGGATCTCATCGGCATTGAGCTCGTCGTACCCCGGCCATGGCTCGCTGGCTTGCAGCGTGCTGATCTTCGCCAGGATCGTCCCTCGTTTGTGCGTGCGCCGCTCGTAGGCCTCCACCTTGGCGAGGTCGACCTGGGAGAGGTCAGCTAGCTTGGAGATGATCTCGGTCGCGTTCAGCTTGTCGTAGCCGGAGATCGCGAGGTCGCGCTCGGACGCCACGGCCCCCTTCACCTGGCCCTCGGCTCGCGCTACCCCCGGCAACTTGCGGGCGCTTCGCGCCGTGCGCTTGACCTCCGAGGCGGCCTCACCGGCGCCTTGCCTGGCCTGCCTGCCCACTTTGCGTGCGGCGTCAGCCATTCCCGTGTCAGATATCTCATAGGAGGGCCTGTCTTCCACGTCCGCGCGAACGACGGCGGTTGTGAGCGCCGGGATCTGGTCCAGCAGCCGGTCGAGCATGCGCTGCTCATCCTCGCGGATCGAGGCGGCTAGCCTTGCCGTATCGGGGTCGTTGACCTCTTCCGCGAGCCGCTCGAGCGCCGTGTAGGTAGCGATCTCGAGCGCCTCCGAGGCGCAGGCGTCCTTGGCGTTCTTGAGCACCTTCTCCTCGCCGCTGCAGCCGCGTAGCAAGTCCAGCGGGGCCTTCCCGAGCGCGAACAACTGACCGATCGCGGTCTCGGCGAGACCCACGACCGCGCGCACCGGGGAGCCCTGGCTACCCAGCTCGCCGGCGCGCTGCCGGAGTCGCCGCGCGTGCTCGCGCGTCTCACGCAGATGGGATTCCAGCGTGCTGCGGTGGCTGCCGTGCGGAGCCATCAGGATCTGCGCCTGCAGAACGCGCACCAACGCGACCTCGGAGGCATGCGCCTCATTCAGATACTGCAGGACCTTTTGCTCAGAGTCGCTCATTGCTTCGTCCTCCGGTCGGTAGGGATCGATGTCGCGGGCCGACACGGCATTGAGGGCGCATCTGGCCCAGCGGGCAGGGACACCCAGGGAGGCCTCGACGCGTTCACGCGAATCTCGAGGCGGTGCTCGTCGCTCGCGGTCGTCTCCGGGGTACCTACCCACCGGCTGAAGCTACCCCTAGAAGTCTGGCGCAAAACGACAAGCAGGTCGGGTTTAGAGGTGAACCGGCGGGGAATCTGTGCACAAACATCATTACCCCGGCGCGTTCACTTGCGTGGGACGGTCCCCTGGAGGAACCCATGCCATACCTGACCTGCCCGCATTGCAAACTTTCCATCCGCATCCAGCACGCGAACCTCTGGATGGCCCACTGCCCTCGATGCATCGCCAGAGCCCAGCGGCTGTCCCCTCTGCAGCTCGTGGACCGGGACGTCTCGCGCGGCGCACTGAACCACGCTGAGCAACGCCCCGCCCGAGGGTCGTCCGGCTCACTGCGGGCAAAGCCCGATCTAGCGAGCCGGACGGGCCCGGAGGTTTGTGGCGGGGAGTCGTCTCAGGCGTTGGCGGTCGCGCCGGCGTGGGCGACCTCGTGACGTCCCTCGGCGAACTCCTCGACGATCTTGGAGCAAAACGCCGGCAGGTCATCCGGCTTGCGGCTTGAGACCAAGCCCTGGTCTACGACGATTTCCTGATCTACCCACTCTCCGCCTGCGTTGCGGATGTCTGTCTGCAGCGAGGGCCAGGAGGTGAGCTTGCGACCCCGCACGAGGCCGGCCTCGACCAGCGTCCACGGACCGTGACAGATCACTCCCACCGGCTTGCCTTCGGAGAAGAAACGCTGCAAGAACCGCACTGCGCGGCGGTCGGTGCGCAGCAGGTCGGGGTTGGCCACACCACCGGGTAGGACTACACCGTCGTACTCCTCTGGCTTGGCCTCGCCAAGCGTCCTATCGACCTGGAATTTGGAGCCCTTGTCGAGATGATTGAAAGCCTGCACCTCTCCTTCCTCGGGTGCGATCAGCTCGTGCTGGGCGCCGGCCCGCTCGACCGCCTCCCACGGCTTGACCAGCTCCACTTCCTCGACGCCCTCCTGCGCCACGAGGAAAGCGATCCTCTTGCCTTGCAACTCAGATGTCATGGGGAGCCTCCTTGTTCGTCGTAAGCCTTCTAAGCAGGCTCTACCCACCGCTGGGTGAGAAAAACAGCAAGCGATGCCGGGAGTAATCCCCCGCCAGGAGGGGCGATTACTCCCCAGGCGGGCGGGTACTAGAAGGGACGCTGCCGGCAGCACTCAACGTCGGCGTCTAGGACAGGAGGCCATACATGGTTGCTCTACTAGCACTCGTTCTCATCCTCGCCATTTTCGGTGGCCTGGGTTTTGCCGTGCACGCCCTGTGGATCATCCTGGTCATCGCCCTACTGCTGTGGCTGATCGGGTTCTTCATCGGAGGCGTATCTGAAGGCGGCGGGCGCCGCTGGTACGGGCGCTGGTAGCGCCCCGACCGCGAAAGGCGGCCCTGCAGGGTGTCCACAGAGCAGCGAGCTGGCTGCTCTGTGGACACTCATCCGGACGCGTCGAGCGCAGGGGATCGTTGCGTCTCCGAGCCGCCCCGTCTCGGGGCCATTTCTTGTTCGAGTCGGACGCTGCGGGTGAATGCGGCGCACCCGGGTCCGTGTGGATTGGGCTCCTGTTTGAGCGTGGTGCGCGAAGGGTAAGACCCGAGCATGGAAATCGGGGCGGTGTTCATCCTTGCGCTCGTATTTGTCGTGCTCGTCGGGGTGGGAGTAGCGCTATATCGGGTGGCGTGGCGGTTGCGCCACGAGAAGCTCCACCCAGGTGAAGACCGGCTCGAGGCCCGTCGTACTCAGGGACAGGACCAAGCCCGACCGGAGCATCTGTGGGTTGGCAGCGAAGAGCCGAATAGGCCGGTTGCTCACGGCGACCCGGGCAGGCCGGTTCCTCACCACGACTAACGCCGTAGGGGCCGCGAGCTGCCCTACGGCGCCGCCAGTCGCACAAGCGCCGGTGACGCCGTCTCCTCTACTGGATCCCTCTAGTGCTTCTTGTTGTCCACCGCGCGCTGTAGCTGAGCCTTGTTCATGTTGGAGCGGCCTTCGACGCCCAGCTTGCGCGCCTCTTGGTAGAGCTCCTCGCGCGTGCGTCCGCGTGCACCTGCGCGGTCGGAGCGTGCCCCACCCCTTCTGCCGGAGGAAGTGTCGCTGGTCGATGTCCGCGAACGCGTGCGTGATTCACCGCTGCGCGCGCGTTCCTTGTTCACCGTGCGCGAGGCGATCTCCTTTGCGCGGCCTTCAGATGCGCCGCGTTTACGCGCACTTTCCTTGACGTGTTTGTATTGACGTTCCCGCTTGGAGCCCTTTTTCACACCGCTCGGTGGCATCGTTACACCTCCATTGCGCTCAGTGAGGTCAGATGGTGCAGATGAGCTACCCCGGGGCGGCGTTTCATAAAAGCCGGCGTCTCCTATCGCCGGAAGAGATTGAGCGAGGCTCAGCAGCGGCGCGAACAGGTCGCCGGAGCTCTCGACCCGTTGGAGCATCTGCGCCGGCTCGGCGCTCAGCTGCGTTTCCCGCCGGCGGCGAGACGCGTCCGTCACCTCCTCCCAGTCCAACGGCGTGGAGATCGTCGGTCGTTCCTGCGCGCGCAGCGAATACACGCACACGGTCGTCTTGTGCGGGTCGTTTTGGCTCCAGTCGACCAGCACCTTGCCGGGACGGAGGTTCTTCGCCATGCGCGCGACGACCAGCCGCGGATGACGCTTCTGCAGCAGCTCGGCGACGGCTCGGGCGAACGGCTTGGTCTGCGTGTAGGAGCTCGCGGCGTTCAACGGCAGATACACCTGCAGCCCCTTCGAACCCGAGGTCTTCACGAGAGTCTGCAGCCCGAGGTCCTCGAGGAGCTTCCTTATTTCAAGCGCGACGCGACAGCACTCCTTGAGTCCCGCTGGCGGGCCCGGGTCAAGGTCGAACACCACGGCAGTCGGACAGTCCATGTCTCGGGCTCGGGAGAGGCTTGTGTGCAGCTCGATGTCGGCGAGGTTGGCGGCCCAGATCAGGGTCGGAAGGTCTTCCGCGAGGCAATAGTCGATCTCGCCTCGCTGGCGCTCGCTGAAGATCGCCGCGGTCTTGACCCAGTCTGGCCTGTGAGCGGGACAGCGCTTCTGATAGAAGAACGGGCCCTGCACCCCTTCGGGGTAGCGCTTGAGGGTCAGGGGCCTGCCGGCGAGATGGCCCAGCAGCACCGGGGCGACTGCCACGTAGTAGTCGATCATCTCGCCCTTGGTGAACCCGGCCTCGGGGTAGAGGACCTTCCCCAGGTTCGACAGGCGCAGCCTGCGGTTCTGCACTTCAATCTCCGTGTGGCGCTTGGTCTCGTGAACGATCCGGTATGGGTTGTGCGAGCTCGGCCTGTCGGTCTCGGCGAGGACCTGCCTCGGCTGGGAGCGCTGCGGGGGAGGCGTGGCTGTCTCCATGATCACCTCCGATGGGGCCTTGTCGAAGCGAAGTCCCTTGTATGAGGGATGGCGCAGGATGCGGTCGCGTGTCCAGTGAGAGAACTCGACCTCGCAGACGAGCTCCGGCTCGACAAAACGCGCTTCGCGTGGCGGCTGCACGCCGCGGTGGGCGAAAGGGCTTGAAGGTCTTGCGCGGCGCGAGAGCTCGAGCGCGAGGCGTTCAAGCTCGCTCTCGTCAAACCCGGTGCCGACACGGCCGGCGTACCTGAGTACCGGCCGAGAGTCGCAACCCTCGTAGTAGCCCGTCAGTAGAGCTCCCACACGGCCTCGGCGAGCGCCCCGGCCCGCAAGCCAACCACCGATCACGAGCTCTTGGCGGCTCATGTTCTTCACCTTCAGCCACTCCCGGCCGCGCCTACCGGAACGGTACGGGGAGTCAAGACGCTTGGCGACCACGCCCTCGAGGCCGTGCTCCCTGGTGGCGGCGAGGAAGTCCTGCCCCTCACCACGGTGATATGCCGGGACTTGCCACGCAGGGCCCGTCAGGCGCAGCTCCTCCAGGAGCTCGCGGCGTTCGCGGTATGGGAGCTCCATCGTGCTGGTACCGTCGAGGTAGAGGACATCGAAGATCATGTAGGTCACCGGCTGCTCGCGTGAGAGCCTGCGGATCGCGCTCTGTGAGGCCAGGTGCATGCGTCCCTGTAGACGCGCGAAACTGGGGGCGCCGCGCTCATCCATGGCGACGATCTCTCCGTCCAGTACGGCCTCGCGCATACCGAGCTGACGCCCCAGCGGACGCAGCTCGGGGTAGCGGCTGCTCACATCGTTGAGGTTGCGGCTCTCGATCCGCAGGCGCCCCGGCCGCCAGTAGGTGATGGCGCGCACACCGTCCCACTTGACCTCGTACGCCCAGCTGTCCTCGTCGCGCGGCAGGCCGCTGGACGTGGCCAGCATCGGCGTGAGGTGCTCGGGCATACTTTCCCGCGGGCTGGCGGGCGGCTCCATCCGGTGAATCAGCCAGTCCTCGCCCGCCCCGGTACGGATGAGTGCGTAACGTCCCCGCAGGCGTTTGCCGCGAAAACGCACGACGATCTTCGAGTCCTCGAACTTCTCGCTGTCGTACGTGCCGCTATCCCAGACGAGAACTCGTCCGGCGCCGTAGCTGCCCTGTGGGATCTCGCCTTCGAAATCGATATAGGACAGCGGGTGATCCTCGACGTGAATCGCCTTGCGGTTCTCCCCCTGGCCCCGGGGAATGCCGTTCGGGACTGCCCACGACATCAAAGCGCCCGCATGCTCCAGGCGCAGATCCCAGTGCAGCCGGCGCGCGTGGTGCTCGTGCACGACGAACCGTGCTCCGGTGCTCTTGCTGCGTGAACTGCGTCCGGTGGATGCGCTCGGCGGCGGCTCCGGCGTGGCGCGGAAGTCTCGCTTGGTGATGTACTCGCGCAGCTCGGCGCGTGTTGTCCGTGATGTCATCTGTGCCCGAGGCTGAGAATGCGGCCGCTACCGACGCGAGACCAACCAGTTCGATATGTACCCGCCGCCGGAGAGATCAACCCGGCTAAAAGCGCACCCG
>JANWLE010000027.1 GCA_025451035.1 Solirubrobacteraceae bacterium | reverse complement strand
CCGGCGACCGTGAAGACCCACGTCAACCGGATCTTCTACAAGATCGGTGCGCGCGATCGGGCGCAGGCGGTGCGCTACGCCTATCAGCATGGAATAGCGTGATCTCGCCTGCGCGCCAGTCAGACATGACCGGCGGTCGTGCGAGGGCAGGCTCACGAGGCGCTCGCTTTCGCCGTGGCGAAGCGAGCGCCTGGTGGGGATACAGGCGCAATCGATGGTGTTCGGTTACTCCCAACTCGGACGACGACCACTTGTCCGTGCTCCGACGCACCAGAACGCCCCAATGGTCGCCGAGCTATATGACATAATATCTGCCATGAGAACGACGCTAGAGCTGGACGATGGCCTGATGGATGCCCTTATGGCTCGGTCAAAGGGCAAGTCAAAGACGAAGGCCGTCGAGACCGCGATCACCGATTACCTGCGCAGAGACGCCGCTCGCGGCATCCGCCGACTGCGAGGGAAGATCACCTTCGAGGACCCCGACTACTGGCGCAAGAGCAGACAAGCCGAACTCAGCCAACGCTAGAAACACCAGCCGTGATCCTTCCGGACACCTCAGTCTGGGTGCACTACCTCAGAACCACGCCGGCCAAGCCGACCCAGAGCGAGACCCTCCCCCCGGCAGACGAGCTCGACCGGCTGATCGAGCAGGAGCAGATAGTCACCTGTGGGCCAGTGGTAGCGGAGCTGCTTGCCGGGGCACGCGGAGCGCAACGTGACGAGCTAGCCGAGCAGCTCGGCGCCCAGGTGTGGGTCGAGCTCAAGCACGCAGACTGGCTCACCATAGGCCACACAGCAGCCAAGCTGTCCGAACAGGGACAGACCACCCCACTCATCGACGTAGAGATAGCGGTCTGCGCAGTTTCAGCGAACGCCGAACTGTGGACACGCGACCACGACTTCGAGCGCATCGCAAATGTCCTCGACAAGCTGCGTCTACGCATACTGGACTGACACACCACAGCCGCTGCGGGCTATGCCAACGTGAGGTACCTCCCGGTCGTCGACCGGATTGTCAGCCCGCACGGGTTCTTTGAGCCCCTCCGCAATGCTCTCCAGGCAGCCGGTCACGGTGTCGCCGACACGGTGCTCCGCGTGCCAATCGCCGTCTGTGTGTCGTTGCTCCAGCGCTGGCGCCGTCAGGACTGCTCCCGCAGCTCCTCGGGCGAAGGCACCACGATCGGGCCGTCCGGAGGCTGCGTGAAGCGGATCGGGTTCCCGAAGGGGTCGCGCAGGGCGCAATCGATCCCGTAGAAGCGCTCCACCGGCTCTTGGGTGAACTCCACGCCGGCCGCGCGCAGCCGCTCGTAGGTGCCATGGCAGTCGTCGGTCTCGAAGATCACGCCGCCGCCGGCGCCGCCCTTGGCCACCAGCTCGCGGATCTCCGCGGCGGTCGCCTCGTCGTAGGCCGGTGGCCCGGGCAGCATCAGGCCGATCTGCGGCGGGTCCCCTCCCGGAAGCGTCACCGTCAGGAAGCGCATGTGCCCGAGATCGGCGTCGGTGTGGACGACCATGCCGAGCTTGCCGACGTAGAAGTCGAGCGCCTCGTCTTGGTCGAGGACATGGATGAAGGTATGGCTGATTCGCTTGATCATGGCCGCCACGCTAGACGGTCGCATCGCGGCACGCTTCTCCGAATCTGCTCTCTATCCCGCCGGGCGCAGCCACGCCATCGCCCAGCAGGCCGGCACGCGCAAGGCGGCGCCGCCAGCCGCGAAACGCTCGCGGTAGCGCGACGGCGGCTCGCCCACGATGTCGCGGAAGGTGCGGCTGAAGGTCCCCAAGCTGCAGAAGCCGACGTCAAGGCAGATCTCGGTCACAGGGCGGTCGGTTTCGCGCAGCAGCTCCATCGCGCGCTCCACGCGACGTCGCTGCAGATAGCGGTGTGGCGTCTCGCCGAACGTCTCCCGGAACTGGCGGCTGAAGTGCGCCGGTGAGACGTGGGCGACACGCGCGAGCGCCGGCACGTCGAGCGGCTGCGCGAAGGCGCGGTCCATCGTGTCGCGCGCCTGCAACATCCGGCGGTTGCGATCCTCGACGGCGCGCGACATCGGCGAGCAGTCACCCGAGTGGCAGGATCGAGTGCGGCTCGAGCCGCAGCTGCGTCGAGTAGAAGCTGGTCAGCGACGTCACCTCGGCTTGAGGCAGAGAGCCGCCGAACACCTGGGGCCCGCCGAGGGTGAGGTAGTCGTGTTGCAGGTTCTTGCCGATCGCCGCGAGGTCGAAATGCCCGTCGTAGACGCAGCTGATGTAGAGCTTGGAGGCGGCGCGAAGGTAGGTGTTGGCTGCGGGCGAGCTGCCGTTCAGCCGCTCGGCGGCTGCTGTCATCAACGTCCATCCCTGCTCGGTGAGGTTGCTGAACGACTGAAACAGCCCGGCTATTCCTGCCGCCGGCCCTGTGAGGTAAACCCGTCGGGTCAACGTCGGCTGTTCGAGCTGTGTCATGAAGGATGGAGCGCGGATCCCGCTCGCGGCGACACTGGCGCGAGCGAGCTGCGCGCGCAGAGACGGCGAGATCGTCGCCGGCAGCCCTTTGCTTATCAACGGCCACGCTACGCGAGCGGCTTGGGCCTCCAGTTGAACCGATCCCTGCGCCCGCTCGAGGGCATGGACGACGCTCACTAGATCCGATCTTTCGAGCGCCAGGCCTGGCGTGCTCGGCGAAGTGCCGCTCGCGCCGCCGCAGCCGCCGACCATAAGACCAAGCAGGGCGGGGAGGAGCAGCAGCGTGAGCGTTCTGCGGCGTTTGTCTCCCGCGGCGAGAGAGCCCATCGCGGAACGTGATTGGCTGGCCCCTGGTGGCGGGGCCGCCGCTGGCGCTGGAGGCTCGCTGTGCTCTGTCACGGTCAGGCTAACTTAGCCGTCGAGGACAGATCACGTCTCGCGCACGATCAGCTCTGGGATGCCAGTGCGGCGAGAGGACTCGCTAGAGAGTGGCCCGCCCGCACGATCGCGCTAGGATCACTCGTTGGACCGTGCTAGGCGGGGAGGTAGCGGTGCCCTGAACCCGCAATCCGCTCTAGCGGGGCTGAATTCCTCTCGGAGGGATCCTGCCCTGTTCGCTCCGCTGTCTGCGGCGTTGATGGCTCGGGTCCCGCGCGGTGTCGGCTCGTGAACCAGGTCAGGTCCGGAAGGAAGCAGCCTTAAGCGATTCTCGGCAGGCGCAGCGGGAGCTCCCGATCCGGAGTCTCGGTCAGCGACCTGTGAGCAGTGGTGAGAGTCTCGAAGAGGGGTGCACGGTCCTCTCTTTGCAGCCGGCTGCTCGCCGCCGCTAGCACTTTTCGAAGATGAGCCAGGAGCGGCTGGTGGCGCTCGCCTTGAAGCCCGGCGGGGGGGTCACTTCGCGGGGCGGCGGGTCGTTCGGGTCGAGGATGTAGTCGTTCTGGACTTCGGCGTTGGCGGGATCTATGAAGGTGCCGCTGGAGATCTGCGTGCTCTGGGCGCTCACGATACGAGCCGGGCTCGCTTTCAGATACAGCGCCAGCAGCGGGATGGGGGCGTGGTTGGGGACCCCGACCGGCCCGCAACGCAGGGTGATCGCCTTCTTTTCGACGAGCGCGAGCAGGTCGTTCTGGATGCGCTGCTGGCGCTGTAGGTTGCTCAGCTCGTGGTTGGCCGAGCGGTACTGGGAGGGCATGTAGGCGAGCACCGCGACCGTCACCGCGACTCCGCCGATTAGCCACCAGCGCCGCAGTGCGCTGCCACGCTCTAGGGCGAGCCAGCCGAATGCGCCCGCGCCGCAGAAGAGGCAGAGGATCGCGGCTGTCAGGAACGCGTAGCGGGTGTCGATCGGCAGTCCTGCGCTCGCGAAGACGGCGAAGACGAGCACGGCTAGCACGCCCGCGCCAGCCCCCAGCCGCACGCGGTCGCGCAGCCAAACGAGCGAGGCGATGCCGCCGAAGGCGGCGCCCACCAGCACGGGGACGCGCAAGATCTCGCCGATGCGCCGCGGGATGTACTGCACGGCGTTCGCTGGCCCGCTGACACGGCTCAGCGCCTGTGCGGTGTGGCGCGTGTTGACGAGCGACCACAGCGCGTCGCCTGTGATCAACAGGTCGCTGACGATCCATACTAGCGGCGCTGAGGCCGCCAGCAGCGCCGCCAGAAACAGCTGCCTGCGCCCCAGCGGCGGCTCATAGTCGATTTGGTGTTTACGCAGCCGGCGAGGCAGCCAGCCGGTGAGATAGACCCAGTAGAGCGCGGAGAACACCCACGCCTCGGGGCGCAACAGCCCTGCTAGCGCCAGCAGAACGAGCACTGGCGTGCCGGCGCGGCGGCGGCGCGTCTCGACCAGCAGCGCGCACAGCACCAGCAGCAGGTAGGGGACGTCGATGTAGGCACGGGTGCCGTAGGAGAGCAGTGGCACGCGTGTCAGCAGGATGAGCGCCGCGAACGCTCCGCTGGCCTTACCGAGCCACTCGCGGCCCAGCCGGTAGATGACCCAGCCGCAGCCAGCCAGCGCCAGAAATCCGAGCGCGACGACGACATTCTCGATCGTGCGCGCCGACAACGGCGTGAGGACGACGCCCAGGAGCTCGACCAGCGGGTGGGGCGTGGGAGCGATCTTGACGCCGTAGGCGGGCACTTCTCCGCGGGCCAGCTGCCCGCCCCATGCAAGCGCATATAGCGTGTCGTAGTTGGCGAATCCGACCCCGCAGAGCAGACGCAAGATCAGCGCCCCGAGCACCACTGCGATCGGCGTCTGCAGGCGGCGGGAGGCTAGCTTGCGTATCAGGCTCACGGGCGCAGAAGCTATCCACAAGGGGCGCGCTCCGTCACGCGCAAGCTCCGCCTTCGTCACAAAACGGGCTCGCCGGGCCCATCTCTGTCGCAGAATTGTGGCCACTCGCAGTCAGTTGCGAGCGATACCGGTCGGCTAGCGCAACGTCTCCTCAAGCCGTGGATAGACTCGAGGGTGAAGTGTCGAACGTCCGCTCGCTATATCGTCGCCACCGTCCCCGCAGCTTCGCTGACATGGTCGGCCAGGAGCCCGTTGTGCGTACGCTGCGCAATGCGGTGCAGCAGGGCAAGGTCCACCACGCCTACCTGTTCGTTGGCTCCCGCGGGACCGGCAAGACCTCGACCGCCAAGATCCTCGCGTGCTGCTTGAACTGCGAGCGCGGCCCAACCAGTGACCCGTGCGGCGCGTGCGACTCCTGTCGCGCGATCGCGAACGCGACCTCGCTCGACGTGATTGAGATGGACGCCGCGTCGAACAACTCGGTTGACGATATCCGCGAGCTGCGCGAGAGCGTCGTCTTCGCCCCGGTCTCCGGGCGCCACAAGGTCTACATTCTCGACGAGGCGCACATGCTGTCCGCTGCGGCGTGGAACGCGTTCCTGAAGACGCTCGAGGAGCCGCCACCGAACACGGTCTTCGTGCTCGCCACCACCGAGGCTCAGAAGGTTCCCCCGACGGTGATTGACCGCTGCCACCGCTTCGATTTCCACCGGCCGACCGTCGAGCAGATCGCGAGCGTCATCCGCAGAGCCGCGGAGTCCGAGGAAATCCAGATCCCGCTCGAGGCCGTGGTCGCTATCGCCCGCTCGGCGACCGGGAGCTTCCGCGACGCGCTCGGGACGCTCGAGCAGCTGACGATCTACAGCGGCAGCGAGATCAAGCTCGAGGACGTGCTCGCGGTGCTGGGCGTCGCCGATGCAGCGCTGATGGAGGACGTTTTCGAGGCGCTTGCCGCGGGCGACTCAAGGAGCGCGCTGGCCGCGGTCGCGAAGTGCGTGCAGCGGGGACGCGACTCCGCCGCGTTCGTCGCGGATCTGGAGGTCCACGCCCGCGAGCTACTGGTGGTACAGACCATGGAGGAGGTCCCCGCCGAGCTCTCCCTCACACCCGAGGGTGACACCAGGCTGCTCGAGCAGGCAGAGCGCATACCGCGTGCGCTGGTGGTGCGGACACTCGATCTGCTCGCGGCCGCGATGGAGGCGATCAAGGCGGGCGCTGACTCAAGGACACAGCTGGAGCTGGCGCTGGTGAAGGCGGCCAACCCCGAGGTAGACGCCTCGACGCAGGCGCTGCTGGCCCGCATCGAGCGGCTCGAGGCTCAGCGAGGCTCCACCGGCTCCCTCGCCGCGCCGCCGCGGGTGGTCCCGCCCGCGCCAGTCCCGCCGCGGACCGCGCCAGGAGAGGAGGATCTCTGGCCCGTGGGTGAGGAGGAGCCGGTGGCGCGCCAGGCACCCGTCGCTGATGCGGCGTCCCAGGCAAATACCGCGCCGGTCGCCGAGAGCGCCGTCGCCGTGGCCGACCCGGAGGGCGAGCCCGAGCAGGCCCAGGCGAGCGCCGTGGCGCCCGACGGTCTTGCCGAGATCCCCGCCGTCTCCTGCGACCTCGAGTCGATCGCGTCGCTGTGGCCGGCCGTGGTCGACCTGATCCGTTCGGAGAACGCCCTGCTCGGCGCGCTGATCGATGAGGCGTGGCCGGTCGAGCTCAAGGGCGATGAGCTAGTTCTCGCGTTCGCTCCAAACGACGCGTTCCTGAAGAAGAAAGCCGAAGATCACGCCAACCGCACGATGGTCGGCACCGCCCTGTATCAGCTCTCGGGGCTGCGCTTGCGGCTCGCCTACGAGCTGCGCGAGCAGGGCTCGCAGGAGCGGGAGCGCCGCTCCAGCGAGCCGGGCCACGAGGATCTCGTGGCGCGCCTGATGGCCGAGTTCGACGCCGAAGAGCTGCCACGAGACTCCACCGTCTAGCGTTAGACGCTGGCCGCTGCCGTCAGGGGCAGGCAACATAGGGGTGGGATCGACCAGATTGGAGAGCAGATGCCCCAACCGAAGATGCCGGGCATGCAGCAGATGCTCAGACAAGCACAGAAGATGCAGCAGGAAATGCAGGCCGCTCAGGAGCAGCTGCGCAACGAGGTGCTCGAAGCCTCGGCCGGGGGCGGCATGGTCAAGGTGCGGGTCTCCGGGGACCTCCAGGTGAAGGCGGTCGAGATCGATCCGGGCGCCTTGGACCCGGAGGATGTCGAGATCCTCTGCGAGATGGTGCTGGCCGCGACCAACGAGGCGTTGCGCTCGGCGCAGCAGCTCGCAGAGGAGCGGATGGGGCGGCTGACCGGGGGGCTGGACCTCGGTGCGCTCGGGATGCCGGGACTGTAGGGGGGGCCGTGAACACGTTTGCGCCGCCGGTCCAGCGGCTGGTGACAGAGCTCTCCAAGCTCCCGGGTGTCGGCAACCGCACCGCCCATCGGCTGGCGTTCCACATCCTGCGCGCGTCCGGCGATGACGCCGCCGCGCTGGCCAACGCGATCCTCGAGGTCAAGCAGAAGATCGGCCTGTGCGAGGTCTGCTTCAACCTCGCTGACGAGGCGCGCTGCCGCATCTGCCAGGATCCGCGCCGCGACCACTCGACGATCTGCGTCGTTGAGGAGCCAAGCGACGTGATCCCGCTGGAGCGCACGCATGAATTTCACGGCGTCTACCACGTCCTCGGGGGAGCCCTCTCGCCAATCGACGGCGTCGACCCGGAGGACCTCAAGATCGCAGAGCTGCTCACTCGCGTCGAGGACGCCGCAGGGGCGGTACACGAGGTGATCCTGGCGACCAACCCGACCACCACGGGCGAAGCGACGGCGCTTCACATCGCCGGCGAGCTGCACCAGCGCTCCCCGCAGCTGGTGATCACCCGCCTTGCCTCGGGGCTACCCGTGGGCGCCGACCTCGAGTATGCAGATGAGGTGACGCTCGGCAAGGCGCTCGCTCACCGCCAGGCCGTCTGAGCGAGCGCGCTTGCATCCGCCGATCGGCATATCGTGCCGGCCGTGCCACTCATCGCCTCACTCGAGGATGGCGAGGCCGTCCTCGAGTTCCCCTACGACGAGCGCCTCAGGCAGCTGTTGCGCGCGATCCCCGGCCGCCGCTGGGATCCACAGCGACGGGCATGGCGTATACCGCTCGACGGCGAGCGTGCGGCTGCCCTGAGCGGGCTGCTGGCGCACGCTGGCCTCGAGGTGAAGCTGAGCGACAAGCTGGCCCGGGCGATCAGCCGCAGCCTGGCCAGACGTGATCGACGGGAGTGCGTGATCGACCTCGCGCGCCCCGACGCCGACTGGTGGCTCAGCTTCTCGAGCGACGCCCCGAGGGAGATCACCGCCGTGCTGCTAGGCCACCCCTGTGCCTATCGGATCGATGCTATCGGCCGTTCACTGCTGCCGCTCGACGAGCAGGCACTCACGCTCGTCGGCCAGCTGCGCGAGCGCGCCTGCGCGCTGCGCCTGACACGCCAATGCGAACAAGCAATCGACGCGCGGGTGCGCGCCACCGCGGCGCACCGCGAGGACCAGCCCGGCGACGAGGTCGAGCTTCGCCGCGACACGAACTCGCGCCGCTGGATCATCATCGCCGCCGAGCACGCACCGCTGGCGCGGGTGCTCGCGGCCAACGCAGGCCTGCCAGCACTCGACGGCCCCGAGGGAGCGCTTGGCGTGCAGGCGCTCGAGCGTGACGCCCAGGCGATCGGAGAGCTGCTCGACGAGCTCGAGCCGCGGCGCATCGATCCGCGCGTCGAGCGCTGGCTTTCCCAGGCGCGTCGCTGGGATGGCACGGTGGACGTGGCCGGCGACCCCACCGAACCCGTCTTCCTGCTCCAAGGCGATACAGCGCGGCTGCCGCGGCCGCTGTATGAGCAGCTGCAGGGGGCCGATCACCTGCCGATCACGCTCGCGAACTGGCGCGTTATCAAGGAGCATCTGGCCGGTCAGCTCTCAAGCGCAGCGCGCCGCTGCGCGGTCGCGCTGGAACGGGGATGGCCGCTGCCGCCGGCTGTGCTGGAGCGCTCGGTCGTCCACGAGGCAGAGAGCTTCGTGCTCGCGCCCGGCCACCAGCCGGCGCTGCTCGAGCTCTTTACCGGGCTGGCGGGCACGCTCCCGCCGAAACCACCGCGGCGGCACGCACACGAGCATGCGCTGCTGCCGGCGATTCACGCCGACCCGTTCTGCGTACCGTCACTGGATGCGTTCCTCGCTGAGCACGGGGTGTGGGTGGACCCAGCGGCGCTCGAGCTTCTGCAGGAGATACGAGAGCGCCACGCCCGTTCAGCCGGGGTCGTGGCGCTCAGCGCCGCCCGTGAGGACGACCTCGAGATCCCAGGGCTCGGCGGACAGCTGAAGCCGTTCCAGCGGGCGGGCGTCAGCTATCTGCTGAGCCAGCGCCGCGCGTTCCTCGCCGACGAGCAGGGGCTGGGCAAGACGATTCAGGCGATCGCAGCGCTCGAGGCCGACGACGCCTATCCCGCGATCATCGTGTGTCCGGCGAGCCTGAAGCTGAACTGGCTGGCCGAGCTCGCAGGCTGGATACCGCACCGCACTGTCGAAGTCCTCGGCGCGGGCGCCGCCGGCGCTGCGAGCCACGCGCAGGTGATAGTCGTCAACTACGACATCGTCGCCAGACGCATGGCTGCGCTCTGCGCGGTGAAAGCGCGAGCGCTTGTGCTCGACGAGTCGCACTACTGCAAGAACGCTCGCGCGAAGCGGACTAGGGCGGTAGCCCGCCTGGCGTCGAACATCGCGCCCGACGGGCTCGTGCTCGCGCTCACCGGGACGCCCGTCATGAACAACCCGCCCGAGCTCGTATCGCAGCTACGGATACTGGGGCGGCTCGGCGACTTCGGCTCGGGTGCCGCCTTCAGCCGCCGCTTCAGTGGCCCTGACGCTCACGTGCGCCTGCACTGGCATTTGCGTGCCCGCTGCTTCGCGCGCAGGTTGAAGAGCGAGGTCTTGACGCAGCTGCCCGCCAAGACACGCAGCATCGTGCCGATCGAGCTCGACAATCAGCCGGAGTACAGCCTGGCTGAGCGGGATGTGCTCGCATGGCTGCGCAGCCAGCCGCTGGACCTGCGCGAGTTGAACGCGAAGGTCGCCGCCGCGCTGCGAGCGGAGCGGCTCGTGCGCCTGAACGCGCTCAAGCTACTGGCAGCGCGCGGCAAGCTACAGGCGGCGCTCGCCTGGATTCACGACTTCTTGAGCACGGGGGAGCGGCTCGTGGTCTTCGCCCGTCACCGCGAGATACAGCGCGCCGTGCTGGAGCGCTACCCCGGCGCGGCGCACATCCTCGGCTGCGACAGCCCGCGCGAGCGTGACCAAGCGGTGCGCGCATTCCAACAGCAGACCGCCACAGCTCCCCAGCTGATCGTCTGCTCGATGGAGGTGGCCGCGCAGGGCCTGACGCTCACACGCGCCTCGAACGTCGCGTTCCTCGAGCTCGACTGGACGCCCGCCAGGCACGACCAGGCGGAGGACCGCTGCCACCGGATCGGGCAGAAGGACGCTGTCAACGCCTACTACCTACTCGCCGCGGACACGATCGACGAGACGATCGCAAGGCTGCTCGAGCAGAAGCGCGCGGTTATCGCCGCTGTCACCGACGGCCAAGCCGAAGATGACCAGCCGCTGCTCGAGCAGCTGATAGCCGAGCTGCGCGCCGCGCCGTACCGTCATCTGCGCGCGGTCGCCTAAGACACACTCAGGGCCTCTTCGCGGCGACGCCCGGCAAGTCGGGCGGTCTATTCTGTGGGCGTGTCAAAGCTAGTTGTGATGAAGTTCGGCGGCACCTCGGTCGCCGACGCCGAGCGCATCAAGCGCGTCGCCAGGCGCATCGTCGACAAGCGCGAGGCCGGCTACCAGGTGGTGGCGGTGCTCTCCGCGCGCGGCAAGACGACAGACGAGCTGATCGCGATGGCGGAGGAGGTCTCTGACGCCCCGCACCCGCGCGAGATGGACATGCTGCTCTCGACCGGCGAGCGGATCTCGTGCGCGCTGTGCGCGATGGCGATCAACGACCTCGGCCACCGGGCGATCTCGCTGACCGGCTCGCAGGCTGGGATCATGACCGACACCTCGCACACCAAGGCACGGATCCTCGACGTGCGCGCAGACCGCATAAAGACCGCGCTCGCCGAGGACCAGATGGTGCTCGTCGCGGGCTTCCAGGGCGTCTCGACGACGAGCGACGTGACGACACTGGGCCGCGGTGGCTCGGACACCACGGCGGTGGCGCTGGCGGCAGCCGTCGGGGCCGAAGAATGCGAAATCTACTCCGATGTCGCGGGCGTGTTCAGTGCCGATCCCCGCATAGTGCCCGGCGCCCGCAAGCTCCCGGTCGTGTCCTTCGACGAGATGCTGGAGATGGCGGCGTCTGGAGCGGCCGTGCTGCAGCTGCGGGCGGTGGAGTACGCGCGCAACCACGGCGTGCGCATCCACTGTCGCTCCTCGTTCGATGACTCCCCCGGTACCGTTGTCCTCTCAGCAGGAGAAACCATGGAGAACCCCCTCATCACAGCTGTCACCCATTCGACCGCGGAAGCGCGGTTGACGCTCACCGGGGTGCCGGACGAACCAGGCGTGGCGGCTGACATCTTCCGCGCGCTGGCGGAGGCGAACGTGAGCGTCGACATGATCGTCCAGAACGAGCCGAGCTCCGCGGGCGGGCGGGCGGAGATCTCCTTCACGGTGCCCCGCGAGGATCTGCGCGTAGCGCGCGGCGCGCTCGAGCCGCTCGCCAGCCGCGTGTTCAAGGACCTGAGCATGCAGGAGCAGATGGGCAAGGTCTCGATCGTAGGGGCCGGCATGCGCTCACACCCAGGCGTGGCGGCAAAGGTCTTCAGCGTCCTCGGCGGCGAGGGGATCAACATCGAGATGATCTCCACCTCGCCGATCAAGATCTCCTGCGTCATCGCCAGCGAGCACGTCCCGCGGGCGGTGCGGGCGCTGCATGGCGCGTTCGGGCTGGAGGGGCCCAACGCCGCCGAGGCGGGCTAGCGCTCAGCCCAGAGCGCCGAGCGCCGACACGCACCGCGCGGCCGCGCGTCCGTCGCCGTACAGCGGCGGGCGATCGGCGGAGGGCTTTAGCTCGAGCGCCGCAAGCGCCGCGGCCGCATCCAGGTCGACGAGCGTGTTCCAGCCGGTCGAGACGGTCTCGGTCCACTCCGTGGTGGACCGCAGCGTCACGCACGGCACGCCCGCCAAATACGCCTCCTTCTGCACGCCGCCGGAGTCGGTGAGCACCGCGCTTGCGTGGCACAGTAGCGCGCTGAACTCTATGTAGCCGAGCGGCTCGGTGAGATGCATCCCGCTCAGCGTGGCGAGCTCCGCGAACAGGCCGGCGTCCTGCAGGCGCGCCCGTGTACGGGGATGCAATGGGAAGACGACTGGCCGCTCGAGCGCGGCGATGAGCGTGACGAGCGCCTGCAGGCGCGCCGGGTCGTCGACGTTGCCCGCGCGGTGCGCGGTGAGCACGACATAGCCACCGTCCTGGATGCCGTGGCGCGCGAGCACCTCGGTGTTGGCGCGCGCGGCCGTCGCTGTGCGCATCGCCACGTCGACCATCACGTCACCGACGATGTCGATCGTGCCGTGGACCGACTCGGCTGCGAGGTTCTCCGCCGCGAGCTGCGAAGAGCAGAGCAGCAGGCTCGACATGTGGTCGGTGAGCACCCGGTTGAGCTCCTCCGGCATGCCGCGGTCAAACGAGCGCATCCCCGCCTCGACATGCGCGAGCGATATCTGAGCCTGCGCGGCCGCGAGCGCGCCGGCGAGCGTGGAGTTGGTGTCCCCGTAGACCAGCACCGCGTCGGGTGCGAGTTCGCTCAGCAGCGGCTCTAGCGCGGCAAGCATGCGCGCCGTCTGCGAGGTGTTGGAGCCGCCGCCGATGGCGAGCTCGCGCTCCGGGCGCGGTAGTCCCAGCTCATTGAAGAACACCTGTGAGAGCGCGTCATCGTAGTGCTGGCCGGTATGGACCAGCAGCTCTTCGTGCTCTGCGCGCAGCAGGCCAGATACCGCCGCAGCCTTGATGAACTGCGGCCTGTTCCCGACGACCGTGAGGACCTTCACAGTGAGGCAGCCTAGAGGCTCCGCCAGCTCCGCGGCCAACCGGCCCCTCGCCGCCACGCGGCTCTGCGTTCAGGCGGCCACCGGCGAGGGCGCGGCGACCGGGTTGAGCAGCACGTACTCATCCGGGTCGAGCGTCCTGGTGCGCTTGACGTACTCGCGCATGTAGCCGGGCCAGTTGGTGACGATGCGACCCGTCTCGTCGCGATACCAGGAGTCGCAGCTGGTCCACGCGGTGCCATCAAAGCGCTTTTGAAGCTCGCTGTTGCTCTGCTCCTCGACCTCGGGGCGCACGTCGATCGCGCCCGCGCCGCTCGAGCGCAGCAGCGACAGCGCCTGGCGCAGATAGGAGGCCTGCGCTTCGAGATAGATCAGGATCGAGCCGCCGGAGGTGTTCGTGTTCGGTCCATACATGAGAAACAGGGAGGGAAAGCCCGGGATCGTGACGCCGAGATGGGCGTGCGCGCCGTGTGCCCACACGTCGCGCAGACGGCGCTGGTCGCTGCCTACGATCTCCATCGGGAACATGAAGTCGTTGGTTCTAAAGCCGCTTGCGTAGATCAGGCAGTCCAGTTCGTGCACATTGCCGTCGGCTGTGCTCGGGCCGCGCGGCGTCATCCGCGTGATTTGCTCGGTCACGACACGCACGTTGGGCCGTTCGAGTGTCGCCAGGAACTGAGAGCTGAACAGGATCCGCTTGCAGCCAAAGGTGTAGTCAGGCCAGACCCGCTCCCGTAGCTGCGGGTCTTTCAGCTGCGAGCGCATGAACGCCGCCGAGCGCGCCCGACCGAGCCTGCCGATCGTGCGGGGATGGCGGATCATCAGCGTGAGCGCCTCGGTGTAGTGGTAGATGCACCACCGGTACACCGCCTGCGCTCCGGGGACGATCGCCAGGAGAGTCCTGAACAGCCGCGAATAGGGTCGGTTCTCGCGTGGCAGAAACCAGTTGCCGGTGCGTTGAAAGACGACGAGCTCACTGACCTCCTCGGCGATCTCGGGCACGAACTGCACGGCGCTCGCGCCGGTGCCGATGACGCCCACGCGCTTACCACGCAGCTCATAGTCGTGATCCCATTTGGCCGAGTGAAAGCTGTGGCCGGCGAAATCCTCGAGCCCCTCGATCTGTGGGTATGCCTCGCGGTGAAGCTGGCCGGTGGCGATTATTACCGCGTCCGCCTGCCAGCTGCGCCCGTCGGCGCTCTCGATCGTCCAGCGGCAACAGCCGCGGTCCCAGACGCAGCGGGTGACCTCCGTGTCGGTCTCGACGAGGCGCTCGATGCCGTGCTCGCCGGCGACCTCGCGCAGATAGTCGAGGATCTCCTGCTGGGGCCCGCACAGCCGCGACCAGTTGCGCCTGCGCGCGAACGACAGCGAATACAGGTGGCTCGGCACGTCGCAGGCCGCGCCCGGATAGCTGTTGTGAAACCACGTGCCGCCCAGTGCCGGGGCGCGCTCGAGCAGCGTCAGGTCACGAAAACCGTGCTTCTGTAGCTCGATCGCCGCGGTGATACCGCCAAAGCCGCCACCCACGATCACGATCTTCTCGGTGCGCGTCACAGCCACCCCGCCATCGTATCTGGCCATCCTGGCTGGCGAGCCAACCTGTTTGGCCGTTCACGCGAGCGGCCATCCATGGCGCAAGCCAGATCTCACTCTGCCTGCAACAACCCGACCCAGGCGAGGCGCGCAAGCGCCTCCTCTACCTGCTCGGGCGGCGCATCGAGCTCTCGCGCCAGCTCGGCGCGGTCGTGCGTGCCGTCGAGCAGCTCAAACAGCCGCGGCTCGAGCTCGTCTTCCAAGCGCGCGTTGGCGTGCAGCAGCGAGCTGAGAGCGTGCGAGCCGGCCGCGTGCTGCGAGCGTGCGAGCGCGCTCGCCAGTGGCCGCTCGGGCGGGTCGCCGGCGACCGACGGTGGCGATCCGAGCAGCTGCGCGATTCGCGCCAGGTAAGCCTGCAGCAAGACTTCGCGCAGACGTGCGGCGGCCTGCTCAATCGGCACTTCTAGATCCGTGCCCGCGATAGCCTGCTCGAGCAGCTCCCGAAAGCTCAGGGCCTGGGGCCATGCGTGCTCGAGCGCATGCAGGGCGGCGATGACGAGCGGCTCGCTGCTGGTCACCGTGAAGCCCTCGGGGGTCGCGAACGTCTGCTGCGGCGGCTGGGCGGGCTCCACCTGCTGCTCCTCCTTTTCCTCCTCCTCCGATGGCCGCGCGGACGAGGCGATCCAGCAGCGTTCGATCTCGCGGTCGTCGAGCGCGCGGTTCACAGAAGCCTCTGCGTGGCATAGCAGCGTCTGGCGGAACATGCGGTTCTTGAAGAAGTCCAGGTACTGCTCACGCACGACGGCGTCGTCGGGCAGTCCGGCCATCAGCGGCGCGGCACTGTCCGGCAGGTCGCGCATCTGGCTTTCGAACAGATCGGCCTCCGAGAGAAACTGCAGGCCGTGACGCGCGGCGTGCTCGACGAACTCGTGGAAGTAGAAGGGCGTGGAGACCTCCGCCAGGTCGTCGTGGAAGAGCAGCGCGTCGCTGTAGCCGAGCATGCGCTCCATGTGTTCGCGCAGCACGCGCGCGAACGGCGAGGGCTCCTCGATCGCCACGATCGTCTGCATCAGCTCCTGGGCCGCCGCGAGCTTCCGTTGCGGGTCCTCGATGTCGCGCACGTGGTAAGCGAGGATGTCGCGCGCCATGTCGCGCAGATAGCTGCCCGGGTAGGCGTTGTAGCTGACGAACGCGATGCCTTTCGGCGCCAGGCAGCGCTTCACACAGGCGAGAAGGGCGGCGCGCGCCGGCGGAGGGACCCACGAGTAGACACCGTGGGAGACGATGTAGTCGAAGCTGCCGAGCCCTTCGGTGAGGCTCTCGAACATCGCGCAGCGCAGCCGCACGTTCTCGAGCGCAGCAGCGTCCGCGAGTGCGGTACCGCGCTCGATCGCCACCGGCGAGGCGTCCACTCCGAGCACGCTCGCCTCCGGCAGCGCCTGGGCTATCGACAGGGCGTTACCGCCGTCGCCGCAGCCGAGCTCCAGCACCCGGCAGGCGTGCGCGGGCGACGGGTCGAGCCCGAACAGCATCCCGAGCGCCTGCAGCCGCGCGGGATGGGTCGCGGCGTAGGCGAAGCCCGGGTAGGCGAGCCGGTCGTACGCTGTCGCGGCGATCAGATCTTGGCGTTCGCCGACAGGTTGAAGTTCAGCGTCGCCTGCGGCTTGCCGTCGCCGTTGAGGTAGGTCTCCTGCATCTTCTGGAAGGTCAGCGACACCTGCTCCTGGGGTGCGCCTTTGCTCGAGCCGCCGGCCTGCACCGAGGAGACCAGCACGTCGGTGAGCTTGATGTACAGGTAGTCCTCCTGCTTGCTCCCGGCCTTGCGCGCGAACAGCAGCTCCGCCCACTTGATGTGTTTGCCCGTCGCGCACGCCTGGAACAGAAGCGGCGAGGTCTTGTCGACCGTCTTCATGATCGTGAAAGACTCGAACGAGGTCTTGCCCGCGCCGCCGCCACCGCCGGAGCCGTGCGCGCCGGTGTTGTGGATACCGAACGAGAACGAGCTCACCTCGATATCGCCCTTATGGCGCCTGTCGGTCGCCTGCCCGCTAACGCCGTCGAGCTTGAGGAAAGTCAACCCGGCTTTGTTGTCCAGCCCGAACGTGGTTTCTCCGCCCGATTCGCCGGGGGAGCCCTGCGAACCCGGTGTGCCGGGAGCGCCCTGAGGACCCTGTGGGCCGGTGGGACCTTTCTGGTTCCAGGTGATCTGGGTCTCCTGCTTGGGATCGCAAACCGCGGCCAGGTTCGGTTCGGCCGGCCCACCGGCCGGGGGCGTGATCGTAGGCGGCAGGCTGGGGTCGATGACGCGCAGCGCGCCCGGGAGCTCGCGGTAGGTCAGGTCTTTGTCGACGATTACCGCTCCTTCTGTGCCGGCGTAACAACCCGTGATCACACCGTCGCTGCCCGGGATCGCCCCGACCGCGATGGCGGCCCCCGCGCCGAGCGCCGCCGCGGTCGGCAGGACGATCTTCATCGCGCCCCGCAGACGCATCCGCCGCTGCGTCTCGCGCGCGATCTCGTTTGCCTCCCACTGGCTCATTGCCCGCCCCCCTTCGAGGATGTCTCAGGTGCACTGCTTGTGACGATCCTAACTACCAACCACTGGTTGACCTGTCAAGCAAGCTCGACAAGCTGCGGGTCAACTTGCGGGAATACCCTCAGCCTGGGGTTACTGGACTGATCCTGAAGAAAGACGCGCGTGTGCGCCGCTAAGCGGTGGCGCCGACGACCGAGGTTGACCAGTCGATGACCGACGTGGGCTTGACCACGTGGCGGCTCAAGCCGAGCTCCTTGGGCTCGAGACCCAGTGCCAGGCCCAGCAGCTGCGGCAGATGCAAGACCGGCATGTTGAGGTCGCGTCCGACCGCCTTCTCGGCGAGCGGCTGCTGCAGATCGAGGTTCAAATGGCACAGTGGGCAGGGGGTCACCAGGCAGTCGGCCTGGGCGTCCACGGCGTCGCCGAGATGGCGACCGGCCTGCTTGAGCGAGGCTTCCTTGTTCATCGTGATGATCGGAAAACCGCAGCACTTGCGCATGCCGGCGTACTCGATAACCGTGCCACCGAGCGCATCGATCACCCACTCTAGGTATTGGTCGCGCTGGCTGTCTTTGTCGATCCCGAGGCGCTCACGGGGTCGAACGATGTAGCAGCCGTAGAACGGCCCGACCTTCAGGTTCGTCAGCGGGCGCCTGACGCGGGAGCGCAGCTCGTCTAGGCCGATCTCCTCGACCAAAAGCCACAGCAGGTTCTTGTTCGTCAGGCCCTTCTCGTAGTGGAGGTCCTCGTTTGAAAGCGTCTGGTTGATCTGCGCGCGGTAGGAGGCGTTCGCGTCAAGGCGCTGCTGGCACTCGCTCTGGGCGCCCTGGCAGGTCGAGCAGATGTTCATCATCAGCTCCGCTCCCTGCACCTGCTGGGCGAGCGCGAAGGTGCGCGCGTTCAGCGTGTCGGCGAGCTCCTGGTTGTGCTCGGAGATCACGCCGCAGCCACAGCAGTTGGCGCGGTCGAGTTCGACCAGCTCGATGTCGAGCAATGGCGCTACCTTGGCCATCGAGCCGTGCAGCTCGGGCGTGAATCCACGGCTGACGCAGCCGGGCCAGTAGGCGACCTTCATGGGTTCGTGCTCCCTTCCGATCCCGGCGCCGAAGGCATCGCGTCGCCGGCCGTGGCGGACACCGGCGCCTGCTCGGGCTCTTCGTCGTAGCCGGTGATGTACAGGTTCAGCTCGTAACGCTCAGGACGTGACTCCACGCGCTGGTAGATCCGCTTGACCGCGTCGAGGTCGCGTTTGGCGATCTTGTGGCCGAACATCGCGATACGGGGATTGACCTTGCGGCGCAGAAGCGCCTTGGTGATGACCGGCAGCGAGGACAGCAGCTCCTTGCCGGCGGCTGGATGGAACTTTCCGAACCAGGAGTTCCCGCCATAGGAGCGTGGCAGCATCTCCGCCTCGTGCAGGAGACCGTAGTCGCGAATGAGCGTCGTGATCGTTTCCTCGTGGCGATGGCCGTTGTTGGCGTCCACGATGTGCTCGTCAGAGCCGGCGATACGCCGCAGGCGCATGATCTGTCCCATCGGGTTGACGTCCTTCGGGCAGGCCTGAACGCACTTGAAGCAGTGGGTGCAGTCGTAGATCCCCTGCGGGTCCTGCGAGAGGTCGTTCAGGCGCTCAAAGCGCTGGTCGTCACGCGGATCGCCGACGAAGCGATAGGCCTTCGCGAGCGCGGCCGGCCCGATGAAGCCGGGATCGACCTCCATCGACAGGCAGTCGGACACGCACGCACCACACTGGATGCAGGCCATCGTCTGGGTGACGTCCACCATCGCCTCGCGGTCGACGATGTACTCGCGCTGGGGCACCGGCTGCTTGTTGATCAGCCAGGGCGTGACGCGCTTGATCTTCTTCCAGTGCACCGCGTCCATGTCGACGATCAGGTCCTTGATGACGGGCATGTTGCCCATCGGCTCGACCTCGATCACGCCGTCCTTGGCGGACTCCCTGGCGTGATCCAGGTGGGTGTGGCAGGCCAGGCCCGGCTCGCCGTTGATGCGCACTCCGCAGGAGCCGCAGATCGCCGCGCGGCAGGAGCAGCGGATACCGATCGAGCCGTCGAACTTCGCCCTGGCCTGCAGGATCCCCTCCAGCACCGAGCGGTGGGGCTCGAGCTCGATCGTGTGCTCGTCCCAGTAGGGGGCCTCGCCCGACTCCGGGTTGTAACGGCGCAGCCGCAGGGTGAATTGCTCCGGCGGCTTGTGCGTCTCGGCCATCAGATGCTCATCTCCTCATTCGCGGGGGCTGTGGCGGACGGTCCGCTCATCTCTAGTATTTGCGCTCCTCGGGCTGCCACTGAGTGATGGTTACTGGTGAATAGCTGACCTGAGGGCCGTCCGTCCCGACGGTGATGTCGATGTGCTTGAGCCACTCATCGTCGTTGCGCTCGGGGTAGTCGGTGCGGAACTGGGCGCCGCGCGACTCCTTGCGCTCGAGCGCGGCGACGACGATCGCCTCTGCGCAGTCGAGCATGTAGCCGAGCTCGATCGCCCCGAGCACGTCCTGGTTGAAGACCGTGCCGCGATCGTCGATGTACGCGCTCTGCGCCTCGTCCTTCAGTCGCCGGACGACTTCGTGGGCTTTGTCCAGGCCCTGCTCGTCGCGGTACACGGCGACGTACTTGTTCATTGTGTCGCCTAGCTCGTCCTTGATCTCCGAGACGCGCCGGCCGGAGCGATCGCGGGCGATGATCGAGTCGATCTTGGCCGCGTCGTCGCGCAACTGGGCCTCGGGCGGGGTCGGCATCGCCATCGAGGAGGACCGCGCGGCGGCGTGTTCGCCGGCGCGGCGGCCGAAGATCAGCGTGTCCAGTAGCGAGTTGGCGCCCAGGCGGTTGCCGCCGTGGACCGATACGCAGGCGACCTCGCCAGCCGCGTACAGGCCCTCGATTGGGGTTGCGCCATTCACGTCGGTCTTGACGCCGCCCATGATGTAGTGCTGGCCGGGTCGGATCATGATCGGTTCGCGCGTGATGTCCACGCCGGCGAAATCCTTGCCGATGTTGACGATCTCGCGCAGCGCCTCCAGCGTTCGCTTGCGCGGCACCTTGGTGATGTCCAGGTAGATACCCTCGCCGTGAGCGCCGACACCCCGGCCCTCGAGGATCTCGGTCTGCTCGGCGCGCGAGACGACGTCGCGCGAGGCGAGCTCCATCTTGTTCGGGGCGTACTTCTCCATGAAGCGCTCGCCCTCGGAGTTCAGCAGCACCGCTCCCTCGCCGCGGGCGCCCTCGGTGATCAACAGGCCGTTCTCCACCAGCGTGGTCGGGTGGTACTGGACCATCTCCATGTCCATCAGCGGCGCGCCGACGCGGTAGGCCTGCGCGATCCCGTCCCCTGTGACGATCAGCGCGTTCGTGGTCGGCCTGTACGTCTGCCCGGCACCGCCGCACGCCAGGATCACGTTCTTGGCGGCGAAGACCTCCATTCGCCCCGTGCGCACGTCGCGGGCGATCACCCCGCAGCAGCGGCCGGAGTCGTCCTGCAACAGCGAGGTCACGAACCACTCCTCGTAGCGCTCGACGCGCTCGTGGTTCTTCATCAGCTGCTCGTAGAGGACGTGCAAGATTGCCTGGCCGGTGATGTCAGCCACGTACGCGGTGCGGTTCATAGAGGCGCCGCCGAACGCGCGCAGGTCGAGTTCGCCCTTCTCGTTGCGGTGGAACGTGACGCCGATGTGCTCGAGGTGCATGACCTCGCCGGGGGCCTCCGAGCACATGATCTCGATCGCGTCCTGGTCGCCCAGGAAGTCAGACCCCTTGACCGTGTCGTAGGCGTGGGAGCGCCAGTCGTCGGCTACGTTGATGGCGGCGTTGATGCCGCCGGCGGCGGCGACCGAGTGGGAGCGCACCGGATGGACCTTGCTCATGATCGCCACGCTAGATCCGGAAGTCGCGGCGGCGAGGGCGGCGCGCTGTCCGGCGAGACCGGCGCCGATTATGAGGACGTCGTGTGCTGGCATTGCTCCCTTGGATCGTCTAGAGAGGGCTGTGTCGGGCGAGACTCTATAACGAGCGCGACCCTCGCCGCCGAGCCGGCCGCGTAAAGGCATGCGTGTCGGTTATGAGGGGCTGCGTGTTGGGAACGTCAGGGCCCGCCGGCGAGCTTGAGCGCCCGTTGGATCTGCGCGAGCGTCACCACGCCGCGCAGCACGCCGTTCTCGTCGACTGCGACCATCGCCCCCAGACGGCGCAGCCCATCGCTGCGCAGCAGCGACTCCAGCGGCTCCTCCGCGCCGATCTGCGCCTCGATGTCTGACTCCATGATTTCGTTGACCGCGAGCGCGGGGCGCCCGGCGGCGATCTCCGCCTGCACTCGCTCTGCGCGCACCACGCCGAGGAAACGGCGGGCGGGATCGACCACCGCGAACCACGGCCAGCTGTAACGCTGGAAGAACTGCTCCTCGGCGTCCAGCAGGCCGGTCTGGGCGGGCACTGTGACCGGCTCGGTATCCATGATGTCGGAGACCTTCACGTCCTGGATGCGCTGGCCGAAGGAGCCCTGCACGACTGCGGTTCCGGCGGCCTGGTAGATGATCATCCCCAGCACCAGCGTGAACAGCCCGAGCGTGTCGCCGCGCAACAGCGCGTACATGCCGGCCAGCCCGAGCAGCATCGCCAGCGCCTGGCCCGCCCGGCCCGTCAGGCGCGTGCCGCGGTGACGGTCGCCGGTGCGCCACCACACGAGCGCGCGGGCTATACGCCCGCCGTCCAGCGGGAAGGCGGGCAGCAGGTTAAAGAGGAACAGCACGCCATTGATGAAACCCAGCCAGCCGATCAGGGCGAGCGCCGGGGTGGTCACGAACCCCTGGCGCGGCAGCGCCACTTCGGCGAAGCTCTGGGTGCTGGCCACGAGCGTGCCGACCAGCACGCACAGGACGAACAGCGCGAGCGTCACGAGCGGACCGGCGATCGCGACCTTGAACGCCTCGCCCGCGGTCTGCGGCTCGCGGCGCAGGTGCGAGACCCCGCCAAAGAACCACAGGTCGATCCCTGCGACCGGGATGCCCTGCCGGCGGGCCATCAGCGCGTGGCCGAGCTCGTGCAGGATCAGCGAGCCGAAATAGCCGAGCGCGGCGACGACCGCAATCGCGTAGTTCTTCGTCGGTGAGCCGCCGAGCAGCGCTGGGAAGTATTCGGTGGCGAGCAGCCAGATGAGCAGGAACAACACGACGAACCAGCTGCCGCTGACGCCTACGCGAATCCCGAAGATCCGGGCTAGTTGGAACCTTGTGCGGATGGGCATATACGCAAATGGTAGGACGCGCGGAGGCGTCTGAGGCGGCCTGTTTGCGGCTGCGTCTAGCCCTGCGGGCGATGGCGCTCGATGATCGCGGCGAAATCGCAGCCGGCTGGCAGCGTGCCGTACTCAAGCCCGCCGTCAGCACCAAGGCGGGAGGCGCAGAACGCGTCCGCGACCGCGGGCGGGGAGTGGCGAACGAGCAGCGAGCCCTGCAGTGCGAGCGCCATGTTCTCGACGATCCGCCGCGCTCGTGGCTCGGCGTCCTCGAAAGTCGACAGCTCGTCCTTGACGCGCTGCAGGTGCATGTCAAGGCGCTGATCGGCGCCGCCGGCGAGTTCGAGCTCGGCGATGAACGCGTCGGTGCAGGCAGGCTGCTTGACCATTGCCCGCAAGACGTCGAGGCACATCACGTTGCCCGAGCCCTCCCAAGCCGAGTTGACGGGCATCTCGCGATACAGGCGAGGCATGCCCGACTCCTCCACGTAGCCGTTTCCTCCGAGGCACTCCAGTGCCTCAGCGGCGTGCGCCGGGCCACGCTTGCACGTCCAGTACTTGGCGACGGCGGTAGCGAGGCGCCTGAACAGCTGCGCCTGCGTGTCGTGCTCGCCTCGCTGCGTGTCTGCGCCGGCCTCGTCGTAGGCGCGCGCAAGGCGCATCGCGGTGACCGTGGCCGCCTCGGACTCCACGCACAGATCAGCGAGCACGTTGCGCATCAGCGGCTGCTCGATCAAGGGCTTGCCGAACGCCGCGCGGCCCGCGCAGTGGTGCGTCGAGAGCGCCACGGCTGATCGCATCCCGGCGGCTGAGCCCAGCGTGCAGTCCAGGCGCGTTTGGTTGATCATCTCGACCACGGTCGCGACCCCCCGGCCCGGCTCTCCGACCATCTGCGCCCACGCGCCGTCGAGCTCGATCTCGGCTGAGGCGTTGGAGCGGTTGCCGAGCTTGTCCTTCAGGCGCTGGATGTGAAAACGGTTGCGGCTCCCGTCGGGCAGCACGCGCGGCAGCAAGAAGCAGGAGATTCCCTCCGGGGTGAGCGCCGTGATGAGGAACATGTCTGACATCGGCGCCGAGCAGAACCACTTGTGCCCGGTCAGCTCGTATTCGCCGCCGGCCCCGCCCGCTCCGAGTGGACGCGCGCGCGTCGTGTTGGCGCGCAAATCAGATCCGCCCTGCTTCTCCGTGAATGACATTCCGCAGGTGACGCCGTTCTTTTCGGCGGGCGCTATGCGCCGCGCGTCGTAGACTCGCGAGAACAGCAGCGGCTCCCAGGCGGCCGCGAGCTCCGCTTGCTTGCGCAGGCTGGGCACGACCGCGCAGGTCATCGAGATGGGGCAGCCGTGGCCACCCTCGGCCTGGGAGATCGTCATGAAGGCCGCCGCTCTCGCGGCGTGTCCGCCGGGCCGCTCGGTCCACGGCAGGCAGTGCAGCCCGTGGGAGATGGAGATCTCCATGAAGCGGTGGTAGGCGGGGTGGTAGTCGACCTGGTCGATGCGGTTGCCGAAGCGGTCATGCGTGCGCAGAACTGGCACGTTCTCGTTGGCGAGCCGGCTCAGCTCGATCGCCTCGGCGCCGCCGGCGAACACGCCGATCTGGCTGGCCTGCTCTGCGATCCAGCCCGCCCCCTCGCGCTCGACGGCCTCGGTGAGCGCCACGTTGCTGCGGTACAGATCGAAGCCCTCGAAGGCAGATGCCTGGTTGAAGACCTCGTGCGTCCCGCGTGGCTCGGCGCCGCTGGCCAGGTCTTGCGTGGACGGGTGGGTGACGGTGGCCATCGCGCTAAAGGTTAGCTCTCCCGGATCGCCCGCCGCGATAGCATCGCCGCCGGCGGGCAATTCACCGCGACGCATCACACCGGTGGTGCGATCGCGTTACTGCCTAACGCTCTAGACACCAAGGACCAACACATGGCCAAGATTAAGGTGCAGAACCCGCTCGTCGAGCTCGACGGCGACGAGATGACACGGATCATCTGGTCTTTCATCAAGGAGCAGCTGATCCTGCCCTACCTGGACGTCCAGCTCGACTACTACGACCTTTCGATCCAGAGCCGCGACGCGACCAACGATCAGATCACCGTCGAAGCGGCCGAGGCGATCAAGCGCCACGGGGTCGGCGTGAAGTGTGCGACGATCACTCCCGATGAGGCGCGTGTGGAGGAGTTCGGCCTCAAAGAGATGTACCGCTCGCCCAACGGCACGATCCGCAACATCCTGGGCGGGGTGATCTTTCGCGAGCCGATCGTGATCGCGAACATCCCGCGGCTAGTCCCCGGCTGGAAGCGGCCGATCGTGATCGGCCGCCACGCCTTCGGCGACCAGTACCGAGCGACCGATCTCGTCGTGCCCGGCGAGGGCAAGCTCACGCTCACCTTCACGCCCAAGGATGGCGGCGAGAGGACCGAGCTCGAGGTGTTCGACTTCCCCAGCGGCGGCGTCGCGATGGCGATGTACAACCTCGACGAGTCGATCCGCGACTTCGCGCGCGCCTCGCTGCGCTATGGGCTGGAGCGTGACTACCCCGTCTACCTGTCAACGAAGAACACGATCCTCAAGCGCTACGACGGACGCTTCAAGGACATCTTCGCCGAGGTGTACGAGACCGAGTTCAAGGACGAGTTCCAGGCGGCCGGTCTGACCTACGAACACCGCCTGATCGACGACATGGTGGCCGCGTCGCTGAAGTGGGAGGGTGGCTACCTGTGGGCGTGCAAGAACTACGACGGCGACGTGCAGTCGGACACGGTTGCGCAGGGCTTCGGCTCGCTCGGGTTGATGACGAGCGTGCTGATGAGCGCCGACGGCAAGACGGTCGAGGCTGAGGCCGCGCACGGCACCGTCACCCGCCACTACCGCATGCATCAGGAGGGCAAGCCGACCTCGACCAACCCGATCGCGTCGATCTTCGCGTGGACGCGGGCACTGCAGGCGCGGGGGCGCATAGACGACACCCCCGAGGTCAGCGACTTCGCCAACACGCTCGAGCGGGTGTGCGTGCAGACAGTGGAAGCCGGCAAGATGACCAAGGACCTGGCGCTGCTCGTGGGAGCAGACCAGGAGTGGCAGACCACCCAGGAGTTCCTCGCCTCGATCGACGAAAACCTCACCCAGGAGATGAATCAGTGAGCAATCCAATACGAGTGACCGTCACAGGCGCGGCCGGCCAGATCGGCTACAGCCTCGTGTTCCGCATCGCGAGCGGCCAGCTGCTCGGGGACGACCAGCCAGTCGATTTGCGGCTGCTGGAGATCCCTCAGGCGATGGGTGCGCTCGAGGGCGTCGCAATGGAGATCGTCGACTGCGCCTTCCCGCTGCTCGCGGGACTGGACCTGCACGACAACGCCGCCGATGCCTTCGACGGCGTCAACGTCGCGCTGCTCGTCGGCTCGCGGCCACGCACCAAGGGGATGGAGCGCTCCGAGCTGCTCAGCGAGAACGGCAAGATCTTCACCGCGCAGGGCAAAGCGCTCAACGACCACGCCGCCGGCGACCTGAAGGTGCTGGTCGTCGGCAACCCGGCGAACACCAACTGCCTGATCGCGATGAACAACGCGCCCGACGTTCCCCGCGAGCGCTTCACCTCGATGATGCGCCTCGACCACAACCGCGCGGTCGCGCAGCTGGCGACGAAGGTCGCCGTCTCGGTGGGTGACGTCACCAAAATGGGCGTCTGGGGCAACCATTCGCCGACGATGTACGCAGATCTCTTCCACGCAGAGGTGAACGGCACCCAGGCCGCGAAGGTGGTGGATGACCAGGCGTGGATCGAGAACGAGTTCCTGCCTAACGTAGGCAAGCGCGGTGCGGCGATCATCGAGGCGCGCGGCGCTTCCAGCGCCGCCTCGGCCGCGAACGCGGCGATCGACCACGTCCGCGACTGGGTTGCCGGGACCAGTGACTGGGTCTCGATGGGCGTCGTCTCCGACGGCTCCTACGGCGTGCCGGAGGGTCTCATCTGCGGCTTCCCCTGCACCTGCTCGGGCGGCGAGTGGTCGATCGTCCAGGGGCTCGGGATCGACGAGTTCTCGCGCGCGAAGATCGACGCGTCGGTGGCTGAGCTCCAGGAGGAGCGCGCCACTGTGCAAGAGCAGGGCTTGGTCTAGCTCGCCGCCTAACGCCAAGCGGCGGGGGCGTCGGGCCGTAGCGGTCCAGGCGGCGCCCCCGCCAGCCTTCAGCGGCCTTGCATCAGCGCTGAGAGGCGCTCCAGCGTGCGCCTGGCCTCGCGCTCTGGCATTCCGCCCACCAGCGCGCGACTGGCGAGCGCACCGACCGGCCCGAGCGGCGGGTGAAACTCGTTGCGGTAGTCAAAGCGCGTGCCGCCGTCCTCTGGCGCCAGCGCGTAGACGGTCTCGGCGCGCGAGCGCGCCGGGCCACGGCCCTGCCACACGGCGCGCTCGGCCGGGACGCAGTCGATCAGCTTCCAGTGCACGTCGAGGCTGACCCCGCGCATGCTGATGCGCTGGTCCATCTTGTAGCCGACGCGTGCGGGCCCCTCGTCGGCACGCAGCAGGCGGCGGTGAATGCTCACCCAGTCACCGAGGCGGTTGGGGTCCATGACCATCCGCCACACCTCCTCGGGCGGCGCAGCGAGGCTGATCGAGGCTGTGACGAGGCTCATTGCGGCTCACACCGTAGCGGCCGCGCTCACCTGGCCGCGAGCGGTTCGATCGACTCCCATTCGCCGAGCGCGTGCTCGACCGCGGAGTCGAAGTCGTGCAGGCGCACTTTCAGCAGGCGAGGCGCCTGCTCGTCGGCGGCGAGCAGGTCGCCCGAGAGCCCCTCCATCAACGCCCCGATCAGCTGCGGGTCCTCGGCCGCGAGCGCGGCAGCGACAGGCGCGATCAGCGGAGTGAGGCTCGCCCGCAACGTCACACGCGGGCGGTCGAGGAGCATCACCGTCGCGATGCGCCTGATCATCTGCTCGTAGCTGAGCGTCTCGGGGCCACCGATGTCCAGGCTGCGCGGAAGGTCCGCGGGTGCATGCGCTGCCGCCAGCAGCATCTGGATCACGTCGCGGGCGTCGATCGGCTGTGTGCGAAAGTGCCGCCAGGAGGGCAGCACGAGCACCGGCATGCGCTCGATCAGGCGCACCAGCAGCCGGAAGGAGCGCGAGCCCGCGCCGATCACGATCGACGCCCGCAGCGCCAGCGAGTCGGGCACGGCCTCGAGCAGGATCTGCTCGACCTCCTGACGGCTCGCCAGGTGCGCGGAGGCCTGAAGCCCGGTCGGGATGATCCCGCCGAGATACACGATGCGCCGCACGCCTGCGGCTGCCGCGGCCTCGGCGAAGTTGCGGGCGGCGCGCCGCTCGCGCTCAGAGAAAGAGCCCTCGAGCGAGGCTTGCATCGAGTGGATCAGGTAGTAGGCGAGCTCGACGCCGTCGAGGGCGCGGGCGAGACCCTCGCCGCTGAGCGCGTCGGCGCGCAAGACCTCGAGTGGGTGGCGCTCGAGGGCGTCGATGCGCTCACGACGCAACTGGGTTCGCAGGGCGCTGTGCACCCGCTCGGGCTCGCGTGAGATCGCGCGCAGCTCGTGCTCGCCGGTGGCCAGCCGCCAGGCGAGCATCGATCCGACGAAGCCGCTGGCGCCCGTGATCAAAATGCGCATCACGCGGATGATGACGCCAGCCGGCCGCCGATACAGTGCGAGGCTGTGGCCCCGCGCGAGCTCGAGCTCACCGCCCAGGCGCCTGCGCGCTGCGAGGTGGCGGTGGTCGGCGGCGGCATCCTCGGTCTGGCGCTCGCGCGTCAGCTGCAGCTCAGCCTGCCCCGCCTAAGCGTCTGTGTGCTGGAGCGCGAGGACGGGCTCGCCAGCCACCAGAGTGCCCGCAACTCCGGCGTAATCCACTCCGGCGTCTACTACAAGCCCGGTTCGCTGAAGGCTCGCCTGTGCGTGCGGGGGGCGCGCGAGCTGTATGAGTACTGCGCGAGGAACGAGATCCCGCATAGGCGCACCGGCAAGCTGATCCTCGCCAGCGACGAGAGGCAGCTAGCGCGCTTGGCGGAGCTCGAGCGCCGCGGGCGAGCAAACGGCGCCGGTCCGCTGCGACGTGTCGATCAGCGCCAGCTGGCCGAGCTCGAGCCGCATGCGCGCGCGCTCGCCGGCCTGCACTGCGCGAACACCGGGATCGTCGACTTCACGGCGCTGGCGGGCTCCCTCGCGTGGGAGGTGCTCGAAGGCGGCGGGAGCATCGCCTGCGGCTGCGGCGTGAGCGCGATCACCCCGCGCGCCGACTCGCTCGTGCTGAGCCACGCCCATGGCGCGACCGAGGCCCGTCACGCGATCTTCTGCGCGGGAGCGTGGTCAGATCGCCTGGCCGTCGCCTGCGGCGCGCCCGCGGACCCGCGGATCCTGCCTTTCCGCGGCGCGTACCTGCGCCTGCGCGGCGAGCGCCGGGAGCTCGTGCGCTCGCTGATCTACCCGGTCCCCGACCCCGAGCTTCCCTTCCTGGGAGTGCATCTGAGCAGGCACATCGACGGCGAGGTGCTGCTCGGCCCGACCGCGCTGCTGGTGGGAGCGCGCGACGCATACCGCCTGCGGCGCGTGCGCGCGGGCGATGCGCTCGACACGCTGAGCTGGCCCGGATCGTGGCGGATGTTCGCGCGCTGGTGGCGGACGGGGCTCTCTGAGCTATACCGTTCGGTGTCGCTGCCGGCGCTCGTGCGAGCCGCTAAAGAGCTTGTGCCGGAGATCGGTGCGAGCGACCTCGAGCCGGCGTTCGCGGGCGTTCGCGCCCAGGCTGTGCACCGCGACGGGCGGCTGGTCGAGGACTTCGTGTTCTCGCTGACAGACCGTGCCCTGCATGTCCGCAACGCGCCGTCGCCTGCCGCCACCGCGTCGCTGGCGATCGCCCGTCACGTCGTCGAGCGCGCACGCGTGGCGTTCGAGCTCTAAGGGCATCCCGCAAAGTCCGCGAAAAAGCGTGCGCTTGTTACACGAAAGTTACGTTTTGGAGGCATTTTCCGGGCTAAGCAGGTTTTCCTTGCGATTTGCGGGAAGCGGTTGACCGCACCCCTTGAGCGCGTCTCTCGACGATGCTTTGATGCCGCACTGTGCCTTCCCCCGAGGAAGCCACGGTCTTCGTTCAGACGCTCGATAACAAGGGGATTGAGTGCAATCCAAGCAAACAAAGTCTGCCGCGCGCAAGGTCAGCTGCGAGGAATGCTTTTTCCGGTGCAACATGCTGTGCGCGCTCAGCCTGGATGAGCCCTGTGCCACCTTCCGTCCCAACGCGGCGCAGCTACGTCCACCGCAGCAGCTGCGCTTCGTCTTCCGCCAAGAGCGTCGCCGCCAAGCCGCCTGGGCGTTCCCCACCGCGCAGGAGCAAGCGGCGCTGTACGCGTAGCGCCGCTTGCGAGTTGGCATCTTGTCCGCTCGCTACCGTGGGTCACTCACATGATCTCTCCCGTGCTCGCCGAGTCGCCCGTGCTGCTCTCCCACCATCCGCTGGGGGTCTCCACCGGCTACATGGACGACCTGCGCGGCGAGTGGGAGGGACAGATCGAGCGCGCGAGGGCCTTCTCGCCGTTCGCGGTCGAGCTGTCCGCGCTGGCGGAGGACGAACTGCCGGGACTCGAGCGCTACCTGCAGAGCGCGCCGGCGCTGCCGTTTCGCTACCTCTCCGTGCACGGGCCGTCGAAGGGCCGGGTGATCTCGGAAGCCGAGCTGGCGGGCAGGCTCGCGCGGCTGTCGGTGTCGGTCCAGGCGATCGTGATGCACCCCGACACGATCCGCGACCCCGAGCCGTGGCGCGCTCTCGGGCGCAAGCTGGTGCTGGAGAACATGGACGCCCGCAAGCGGGACGGGCGCAGCGCCGAGGAGCTGGAGCGCTGGTTCGCCCAGTTGCCGCACGCCGGCTTCTGCTTCGACATCGCGCACGCCTGTTCGCTTGACGAGACGATGCTCGCGGCCACCGAGCTGCTGGACGCGTTCAGGACACGGTTGCGTCACGTGCACGTAAGCTCGCTCTCACACGACGGCCACCACGTCGCGCTGAGCGAGGAGCACGAGGAGCTGTTCGTCCCATTGCTGCAACGCTGTCTGGATGTCCCCTGGATACTCGAGGCTCCGCCGCGGGAGACCTGAGCCAGCCGCAGGGATGCCAGGTGCTCCCCTCGAGCAGCTGGCGCAGGCCAGCGGACGCGCTTTCCCACACCTGACGAGAGCCCGCGCGCAGACCACCGAGGGGCTGATCGCCTGCCGCGCCAGGCTGCAAGCGCTCGAGCACCAAGCCGACGTCTCGGTAGTGCTGATGGGCTCCTGGGGGCGGGCCGAGCTGACCAGCGGCAGCGATGACGACTTCATGGTGCTGCTCGCCGGCGCTGAGCGCGCGCAGGTGCGTCCGTCCGTCGAGCAGGTCCAGACCGTGCTCGACCGGGCCCCCGGCGACCAGGGGATCTTCGGCGCGCCAGTCGCCAGCGAGCAGCTGATCGAGAAGATCGGGCTCGAGCGCGATAACAACTCCAACCTCTCGCGGCGCATGCTGCTCTTGCTGGAGTCCGTCCATGCGACCGGCGCGCAGGTGCATCAAGCGGTCCGCGCGCAGCTCGTCGACCGCTATCTGGACCATTCGGTCAAGGGCTTTCGCCCGCCGCGCTTTCTGCTGAACGATGTGATCCGCTACTGGCGCACGATCTGCGTCGACTTCGCCGGCAAGGAGCGCGAAGGCCCGCACAAGTGGGGGTTGCGCAACGCGAAGCTGAGGACCTCCCGCAAGGTCCTGTTCGCCGGCGGGCTGTTGCCTGTGTTCGAATGCGCGTGGCTCGAGCACGCGCAGATGCCCGCCTTTCTGCGCGAGCAGTTCGACATGTCGCCCACCGACCGGATCGCCCAGGCGTTCCTCAGCCACCACGCCGCGGACCCGGGAGGCAGGGCGCTCGGTGCCTACGACGACTTTCTCGGGCTGCTCGACCAGGCCGCCTTCCGTGAGGAGCTCGAAGGGGTGACGCGCGAGAGCTCAAAGCGCTCAGACGCCTTCGGTGAAGCTGCGCGTCTGGGCAAGGAGCTCGAGCAGGGCCTATCGGCGCTGCTGTTCGAGACCTCGCTCTACCCGCTGGTGCGCGAGTACGGCATCTTCTAGGAGTCGGGAGCGCGCCGGCATGGTCGGGCTCTTGGCGAGCGGGCGGCCCTCGCCGTGGGGGCGCGGGTGGGTGCTTAGTGGGCTTTACCCAGCGGGTATATTGGGTGTGACCGGCAACGCGCGATGCATAGGTGGTGGCTTACAGATGGCGGCAAAGGATGACATCGGCAAGGCGCGTGAGGCGCTTGCGAGAAACCAGTACATCAAGCGCTTGATCGAAGACGAGGATCTGCGCGCGAGCCTGCTCACCGCGTACGGTGCCGCCCGCGGCGCCTATACGCGGATGAACAACGGTAAGCCCGCCAGCAAGGCGATCTTCGAAGACAAGAAGCTTCAGCGCGAACTGTCGCAGGCGGCCAGTGCGCTGCGCAACGCCGCGAACGCGATGACCTCGCCGCCGCCGCGCAAACGCTCGGGCGGCCTGGCTCGCCCGCTGCTGCTGCTGGTCGTCGGCGCGACCCTCGCGCTTGTCCTCAGCGAGGATCTTCGCTCCAAGGTGCTCGACATGCTGTTCGGCGCAGAGGAGGAGTTCGACTACAGCTCCACCACCATGCCCGCGCAGGAGGCGCCCTCCACCGTAGGGACAGAGGCGTCCTAGAGCGCCACGGCGCCTGGACAACATCACTGTGGCGAGTTCCGTAGCGGCGAGCAGATCGCTCTCTGGCGAGAAGCCCCAGCGCATAATCGAGGCGATGCGCCGCAGCGTCGCGAGCCGCGGCGCCGCGGCTGCCACGTTCGACCACGTCGCCCGCGAAGCGGGCGTCTCGCGGGGGCTTCTGCACTACTACTTTGGTACCAAGGAGCAGCTGCTGGTCGAGACGGTGCGCCGCGAATGCGAGGTGCGCATGGAGATGCTCGAGCGCCAGCTGACGAACGCGCGCACAGCCGATGACTTCATCGACCTGATGGCGCGCAACCTGCAGAAGACGGTCAGCGCCGAACCTGACTTTCTGACGCTCGTCTTCGAGCTGTTCACGCTGTCGCGGCGTAACCGTGAGATCGCGCTCGAGTACTCCGAGCTGTTGCGCCGCACGCGCGAGCAGGTCGGCGTGTTGCTCGCGAACGCGCAGAGCCGGGGCGTATTGCGCTTGCACGCCGAGCCTGAGGCGGTGGCGGAGATCCTCTTCTCGCTCGCCGACGGCTTCGCGCTGAGAATGCTGAGCGAGCCGGACCGGGACTTCGCTGCAACGATGCAAGCAGGCATAACTTGTGTGCGGGCCCTGCTGGCCGATTGAGCCGCGGACAGCGCAGTTCCCCAAAATGTCTTTGGCACTCTTATAATTCGAGTGCCAATGCCTATCTACGAGTACAGACGACCAGACGGCACGACGTTCGAGCTGCTGCAGTCCTTCAGTGACGAGCCGCTCAGGACCGACCCCGAGACGGGCGTCCCCGTGGAGCGCGTCCTGCATGCCCCGGCCGTGCACTTCAAGGGCTCGGGCTTCTACAACACCGACTACGGTACGCGCAAGCGCCAGCGCGAGAACCAGTCCGACGCCAGCAGCTCATCGGCGGCTGCTTCCTCCGAGAAAACGCAGGCCGAGGACAAAGGCGACGCCGCGAAAGCAGACACCGCGAAAGCAGACACCGCCGCTGCGGCGAAAGGCGACGGCGCCAGCGCCAAGAAGGCGGAGCCAGCCGCGGCCGCCTAGCGCCAGCGGCTGGCCACACGCACACCCCGCGCCGAAACGCTCAGCCCGCCATGAACCGCGCGGCGGCCGCACGCCACTGTGAGGCGGAGACGCGCAACCCCGTCTCCCCGTCGGGGAGGGTCACGACGCCCTGCGGTCCGAGCACTCGCGTCGGCGGCGTGCCGCCCAGCTCGAGTGCCGCGAACAGGCCGAGCAGGGTCGGCCCGGACATGTCGGAGATGATCGTCGGCGGGGCGTTCCACGCGATCAGCGGCAGGCGCAGGAAGCTCGAGGGGCTCAGCAGCCGGCTCTTGATTTCCTGCAGCAGGCGCTGCTGGCGCTGCACGCGCTCGAGGTCGCTCTGGCGCGGGTCGCAGAGGTTCTCGCGGGTGCGCGCCAGAGCGAGCGCTTCGCGGCCATCGAGATGGTGGGCGCCGGCCTTCAGGCGCAGCGTCACGCCGCCGTTGCTGTAGCCGCCATCGACACGCGCGATCACGCAACCGCCGCTGTAGTCGACGCCGCCCATCGCGTCGACGAGCGCCGGGAAGTCTTCGAAGCTGACGATCACCACGTGGTTGATCGGTATCCCCAGGTAGCGCTTGAGCACCGTGATCGAAAGCTTCGGCCCGCCGAACGCGTACGCGGCGTTGATCTTCTGTTCGCCGTGACCGGGGATTTCCACGACCGTGTCCCTCGGGATCGAGAGCCGGGCGGAGTGCCCGCCGCCGGTGCGCACCAGCATGATCGTGTCCGAGCGGCTCGGGCCGGACGTGTTCGCGCCGGGTTCCTTGGAGCTCTTCTGGCGCTGGTCGGATCCGAGCACGAGGATGTTCGTGGTGCTCGCCAGCGGGAAGCCGCCCGGGTCGAGCACGCTGTTGACGTCCGCCGGTGGCGAGACGCGCTCGAAGTGCGAGCTGAGGAGAAACAAGACGAGCGAAAGCACGAGCCAGCCGGCGATCACCGCTACGAGCGCCAGCGCCAGCCGCCTGGGCGTGAGGCGCCGCGGCCGCCCCACGCGAGCGGGCTCGGGCGCCAGCTGCTCATCGTCGCCTGAGCCAAACAGCCTCGGTCGAGCGCGGTAGCGGGTGTAGACGGGCGCGTCGGCTCGCCGCGGCTCGCGCGGGCCAGCAGCACCCGCTGGCGGCGCGGGCGGATAACGGGGCCTGTCTTGCGGGCTGTCCTGTGGGGGCGGGCTCATCGGCTTGGGCTGCTTAGAAGAGTTTTGCGCGAGCAAGCTTACGGGCGCCTAAACCAACGCTCGGGTCTTCACGCTCGAGCCGTCTGAGGCTCGCCTCCAAAGCAGCGCACCTATAGTTGCCCAATGCACCCCAAGTGCGTGATCGGAGTCGACCTCGGCGGCACCAAGCTGATCGTCGGCGCGCTCGACGAGCAGCTGCGCGTATTGCAGCGCGTCCAGCGCCCGGCGCCCGGCGCAGACCAGAAGGAGGTGCTCGACACGGTGGTCGACGCCGTCGAGGAGGTACGGGCCTCGAGCCCAGTCGAGGTGAGTGCCGTCGGTTTCGGCATCCCTTGCCTGATCGACCAGGATCGTGGCGTGGCGGTCATGGCCGTCAATCTCCCGCTCGCCGACATCGACTTCCGGGCGGTGATGAGCGAGCGGCTCGGCCTGCCGGCGTTCGTCGACAATGACGCGAACGTAGCCGCGCTCGCGGAGCACCGCGCCGGCGCGGCACGTGGCTGCTCGCACGCGGCGATGCTGACGGTTGGCACGGGCATCGGCGGGGGCCTGATCCTCTCCGGGCGCCTCTACCGTGGCGCTCACGGCGCCGCCGGCGAGCTCGGCCACATGGTGATCGACGAAAACGGGCCGCCGTGCCAGGGCAACTGCCCAAACCACGGCTGCCTGGAGAGTCTCGCCTCCGGCACCGCGCTCGCCCGCGAAGCGCTGGCGCTCGCGCACGAGCGCCCCGACTCGAGCCTCGGCCGGGCGCTAGCCTCCGGACGCGCGATCACCGGCGCGCTCGTGACCGAGCTGGCCCACGACGGCGACAGCGAAGCGATCGGGCTGATCGAGCTGATCGGCCGGCGCCTCGGCGTGGGGATCGTGAACCTCGTGAACATGCTCAACCTGGAGGTCATCGTCGTCGGCGGCGGCGTGATCGCGGCGGGCGAGCTGCTGCTCGAGCCCGCCCGACGCGTGCTCGCCGAACGCGGGCTGCGTCCCTCACGCGAACAGGTGCGTGTCGAGCGGGCGCACTTCGGCACCGAGGCGGGCATGATCGGCGCGGCCGCGCTCGCCTTCGACGGGCTCGACGGGTTGCTGCTGGGAGCATCGGTTGAAGGGTGAGCTAGCCGGCGGCGGGCTGCTGGTGTGCGCGACGCCGATCGGCAACCTCGAAGACGTCACTTTGCGCGTGCTGGGCGCGCTGCGCGAGGCCGACATCCTCGCCTGCGAGGACACCCGCCACACGCGTGTGCTGCTTGAACGCCACCAGATACATGCCCGCGAGCTCGTCAGCTTCCACGAGCACAACGAACGGGCCCGCACCGCGCAGCTGCTCGAGCGAATGCGCTCGGGCGCGGTCGTCGCGCTCGTCTCAGACGCGGGGACGCCGCTCATCTCCGACCCCGGCTATGAGCTGGTCCGTGCGGCCCTGGACGCGCAGCTAGAGGTGCGGGTGCTGCCCGGCCCGAGCTCTGTGACGGCGGCGCTCGTCGCCTCCGGGCACACCGCGCAGAGCTTCTGCTTCGCCGGCTTTCTCCCGCGCAAGCGCGCTGAGCTCGAGCGCGTCTTGGCCAGCTCGCCCCAGACGCTGGTGGCGCTCGAGTCGCCGCGGCGGCTCGCGCAGACGCTGCTCGTGTTGAGCGAGCTCGAGCCGTCGCGTCAAGTGGCTGTCTGTCGCGAGCTGACCAAGCTGCACGAGGAAGTCAGGCGCGCCACCGCCGCCCAGCTCGCAGCCCACTACCGCGAGCACACGCCGCGCGGGGAGGTCGTGCTCGTCATCGCGCAGGCACCCGCCGCTAGCCGCGAGCCCGCCGACGCGCTCGCGGCGCTGCGCGCGCTCGTCGACGCTGGCGCCCGCCCCCGTCCCGCGGCTGGCGTGCTCGCCAAGCTCACGGGCGTGAGCGCCAACGAGCTGTATGACGGTCTGCTAGGTGAGAGCTAAGCCGCGGCACCCGACACTCGTCGAGTCCGGCGTGCCGGTGCTCGCCCCGAGCGGCCGTCCTGACGATCTAGCGCTCAAAGGCAGCAATGAGCATCCTCTATCTCGCCCTCGTCATCCTGCTGGCGCTATTCCTAGTGCGCGTCCTGCTGAGCCGCCGCTACAGCCGCGGGCGCCAGGTCGAGTTTCGTCTCGCCGGAGGCAGCGGCACGGGCGAGGTGGTCGGCTTCAGCTGGCTCAGGCTGCGGGTCCGCTCGCTGAGCTCCGGCAACGAGCACACGGTCTCGCTGACCAACGTGCGCCGGCGCTGAGCGCCGCGAGCGCGGTCTCCTGGAAGCTCCCGCTGACGGGGGGCGGGTAGCCTTGGTGGCGGTGAGCTTCTACGTCACGACCCCCATCTACTACGTGAACGCCGCCCCGCACCTGGGGCACGCCTACACGACGATCGCCGCCGACATTATTGCCCGCCATCACCGCCAGCGCGGCGAGGAGGTGTTCTTCCTGACCGGCACCGATGAGCACGGCGAGCCGGTCGCCGACGCCGCCCACGCCCAGGGCGTCGAGCCGCAGCAGCTCGCGGACCGCAACTCCGAGCGCTTTCGCGCGCTCGCGCCGAGGCTGGGAGCGTCAAACGACTTCTTTATCCGCACGACCGACCCGCAGCACATGGCCAAGGTGGCAGAGATCCTCACCCATGTGAAGGACAACGGTCACGTCTACCTCGGCACCTACGAGGGCTGGTACTGCCCCAAGTGCGCCGACTTCAAGGCCGAGAACGAAGTGGATGACGGGGCGCGCTGTCCGATCCACCACATCCAGCTGACACGCGAGCAGGAGGACAACTACTTCTTCGCGCTCTCCTCCTTCCAGCAGGCGCTGGAGCGGCTGTATGAGGAGCAGCCCGAATGGGTGGCGCCCCGCAGCCGCTACAACGAGGCGCTGTCGTTCATCCGCTCCGGCCTGCGCGACGTGCCGCTCACCCGCCACCGCCTCACCTGGGGGGTGCCCGTGCCGTGGGACGAGCAGCACGTCTTCTACGTGTGGTTCGACGCGCTGCTGAACTACGTCTCGGCGCTCTCCTACGCGCGGGAGGGCGAGGATCTCACCGGCACCTTCTGGCCCGCCGACTGTCATCTGATCGCCAAGGACATCTTGCGCTTTCACACGATCTACTGGCCCGCGCTCTTGCTGGCGGCGGGCCTTGAGCTGCCCAGGCGGGTGTTCGTCCACGGCTATCTGCTGATGGAGGGCGAGAAGATGAGCAAGTCGCTTGGCAACGTGCTCGACCCGTTTGCGGTGATCGACCGCTTCGGCTCAGACGCTCTGCGCTTCTATTTGATGCGGGACGTCTCCTTCGGCCAGGATGGCTCGGTCTCGACAGCCGCCTTCGAGCAGCGGTATGAGTCAGAGCTCGCCAACGAGTACGGCAATCTCGTCGCCCGCACAGTCGCGATGATCGGCCGCTACCGCGGCGGGACACTGAGCGCGTGCGAGCTCGACACGGCGCTCGCCGCGGACTTCGACGGCCTGCCAGGGCGTGTGTGCGAGCTGATCGACCGGGTCGAGCTGTCGCTGGCGCTGGATGAGATCTGGCAGCGAGTACGCCGCCTGAACCGTTACGTCGAGGAACGTGCGCCGTGGCGGCTGGCAAAGGATCCGGCCGCCGGGCCTGAGCTCGATCGTGTGCTAGCGACGCTCGCCGAGGGGCTGCGCCTCATCAGCGTGCTGCTGCACCCCTACATGCCCGAGAGCACCATCAAGGTGCTTGAGGTGCTCGGCGCGAGCGAGCCCTCGCTCGCTGGGGAGAGTCTGCGCCCGGGTCAGATCGGGCGCGTCGGCGCGCTCGAGCCGCTTTTCCCCAAGGGCGCATGATCGACAGCCACACGCACCTGCACCTGTGCGCGCCAGCGAACGACGAGCTCTTGGCGGCAGCCAGAGCGGCCGGGGTGAGCCGCATCCTCACCGTCGGCCTGGACGGCGCCTCCTCGCGCGCGGCGCTGGATGCCTCCACTCAGTTCGCCGAGGTCTACGCGGCGGTCGGTCATCATCCCAACGAGGCGAGCAGCTTCGACGAGGACACTCTCACGCTGCTCGAAGAGCTGGCGGCGCACGAGCGCTGCGCAGCGATCGGCGAGACCGGCTTTGACTTCTACCGCGAGGCCGCGCCCGTCGAGGCGCAGCAGCGTGCCTTCCGCGCGCAGATCTCCCTTGCGCGGCGCACAGGCAAGCCGCTGGTGATCCACACTCGCGCCGCTGAGCGCCAGACGCTCGCGCTGCTGGCCAGCGAGGCGCAGGGCCTGAGCGTGGTGATGCACTGCTTCTCGATGGCCGCGCAGCTGCAGGAGTGCCTGGACCGCGGGTATGTCATCTCGTTCGCCGGAAACGTCACCTACAGGAACGCCACAGAGCTCGCCGACGCCGCCAAGGCGGTCCCCGCAGAGCGCCTGCTGGTCGAGACCGATGCTCCCTACCTGACGCCGCAGGCTGTCCGCGGACAGCCGAACCAGCCCGCGTTCGTCGCTCACACCGCGGCCTTTCTGGCGGAGCTGCGGGGCGTCTCACTGGACGAGCTGGCGCGCACCGTGGAGCGCAACGCCGCACGCGTGTTCGGCTGGAGGTGAGCTTCGCAATGGGCCACCCCAACCAGCCGAGCCTGCGTCGTCTGCGCCAGTTCGCGGTGCGCCCCGACCGCGAGCTCGGCCAGAACTTCCTGATCGACTCGAACATCCTCGAGGTCATCGCGGCCGCCGCGCAGCTGGCCAGCACCGACGTCACGCTCGAGATCGGCGGCGGCCTCGGCGTGCTCTCCGAGCATCTCGCCTCCCGCGCGCGTCACGTCCACGTGATCGAGCTCGACACCCGCCTGCGGGAGGCGCTCACCGACGCTACCGCGCCGCACGCGAACGTCACCGTGCACTGGGGTGACGCACTGAAGGTCGACCTCGCCGGCATGCGCCCGACGCCGAGCAAGGTCATCGCGAACCTCCCGTACGGGATCGCCGCCGCCGCGCTGCTGCGCACGATCTGCGAGCTGCCGAGCGTCACCGGCTGGGTGGCGATGGTGCAGCGCGAGGTCGGCGAGCGGCTGGCGAGCAAGCCCGGCGGCGGCACCTATGGCACGCCGTCGGTGATCGCCCAGCTCGCTTGCGAGGTGCGCCTGCTGCGCGCCATTCCCCGCACCGTCTTTCACCCGGTGCCGAACGTCGACTCGGTGCTGCTGGGCATGACGCGCACCGGCGAGGGACCGAGCGCGCCGCTGCGGGCGTTGATCGGCGACGCCTTCGCGCACAGGCGCAAGACGCTCGTCGGCTCGCTGCGCCACGCGCATGACACGCGCGGTCGCTCAGCCCAGGAGCTGCGGGCGATCCTCGTCGAGCTCGGCCACCCGCCGGACGTGCGCGCCGAGCGGCTCTCCCCCGAGGACTTCAGCGCGCTCGGAGCGGCGCTGGGGCTATGACCGCGCTGCCCGCGCAGACGCTGGCCGCGGCGAAGGTCAACCTCGGCCTGTTCCTCGGTCCGCCGCGTGAGGACGGCAAGCACGAGATCGTCTCCGTCATGCAGTCGGTGTCGCTCGCGGATGAGCTCGTGCTCGAGCTCGCCGGTGAGCCGGCCGGCTCTGATGAGGTGATCTGCCCCGGCGTCGACGGGCCGAGCGAGCTGAACCTCGCCGCCAGGGCGCTCAAGTTGTTTCGCGAGGCGACGGGGTGGGATGCGCCGCCGCTGCGCCTGCGCATCCAAAAGCGCATACCGGTCGCCGCCGGTCTCGGCGGCGGCTCCGCGGACGCCGCCGGCGCGCTGCGCTTGGCCGCCCACGTCTCTGGGCTCGGCTCCGAGCTGCTGGCAGAGCTCGCCGTCGACCTGGGTGCCGACGTGCCCGCCGCGATCACCCCCGGGCGCTGGCTGGCGAGCGGCTCGGGAGAGCATCTGCGCGCGCTACCGGAACCGCATAGCCCGCTCGGCGTGCTCATCGCACCCGCCGTCGGCGGCCTGTCCACGGCGGCGGTGTATGAGCAGGCCGGCCGCATGGCGCTCGCGCGCGAGCGCCACGAGCTCGCTGGAGTCCACGACGCACTCGAGCACGCACTTGGCGCAGGCGCGTGGCTGCCGGCCGCCGAGCTCTTGGTCAACGACCTGCAGCCCGCGGCGCTGGCGCTGCACGGCGAGATCGCCAAGCGGCTCGAGCTGCTCACCCGCACCGGCGCCGACGCCGTCT
>JANWLE010000026.1 GCA_025451035.1 Solirubrobacteraceae bacterium | reverse complement strand
TGATGAAGAAAGGCAAACTCATCTCGCTCGGCACGATTCCGAAGAAGTGCCCGAAGGGCGGCTTCCCCGGCAAGGGCGAACTGTGGTTCGGTGCCGGTGAAGAATCCACCTGGGAAGAGGTCACGGTGACGACCAAGGTTCCGTGCCCTAAGAGGTAGCGACAAAAATAAAGGCTGTGCGTGTGGGAAGGACGCACGCGCACCTGTAGCGAACGAAGAAGGGGCGGCACGCCGCATTGGCGTGGCCGCCCCACTCTCGTCAAAGCGGAGGAAGGACAGGGGTGACGACGGAGATCGCATGGTGGAAGACGCGGAGGGCCGCCGCAGGCGGTGCGCTCGGCGTAGTCGCGGTGCTCCTCGTCGTCCTGCTGGCCACCAGCGCTGGGGGGTCTGGTAGCGGCTATCGCGTCCGCGCGATCTTCGACAACGCGGGGAACGTCATCCCCGGCGAGCAGGTCAAGGTCGCGGGGGTGACCGTAGGCAAGATCGGCTCGGTCGAACCGACCTCGTACGGGAAGGCGGCTGTCGAGCTGGATATCGAAACCGCGGGCTTTCAGGACTTTCGCGAAGACGCGAGCTGCGTAGTTCGCCCACAGTCGCTGATCGGCGAGAAGTTCGTCGACTGCATCCCGACCCAGCCCCGGGTCGAAGACACACCGCTACCGCCACCGCTGAAGGTGGTCTCCCACGGGCATCCCGGCGAAGGCGAGCGGGAACTGCCAGTGCAGAAAACCTCGAGCCCGGTCGACGCCGACCTGCTGCACGCGATCACGCGCCTCCCCGAGGCGGAGCGGCTGAGGATCATCCTCAACGAACTCGGCGCGACGTTTGCGGGGCGCGGAAGCGACCTGCACGAAGTCGTCGAACGCGCCGATCCCGTGCTGCAGGAAACCACGAAGGTCCTGCACATCCTCGCCAGCGAGAACCACGTGTTGGTGAACCTCGCCGAAGAATCCGACAAGGCGCTGCAACCCTTGGCCGCCGTGCGCCGCGAGGTCTCCGACTTCATCACCCAGAGCAACACTGTGGCCAAGGCCAGCGCGTTGCACCGCGGGGCACTGGCGCGCAACTTCGCTGACTTCCCGGCTTTCCTGGAACAGCTCGGCCCGGCGATGGACCGCCTGGGCAAGCTCGCCGACCAGACAACCCCGACGTTCACGAATCTGGGTGTAGCCGCGCCGGGCATCAACAAGACCTTCACGCATCTCGGCCCCTTCTCGGAAAGCTCGAACAAGTTCTTCAAGAGCTTCGGCTCGACGGCCAAGGTCAGCGGGCCTGCGCTGAAGGCCGCAGAACCGCTGTTCGGCGATCTGCAGTCGCTCGGCGCCAGCGCCAAGCCGTTCGCCGCGAACTTCGCCGAACTGTTCAAGAGCCTGCGCGAAACAGGCGGGGTAGAGCGGCTGCTCGACTTCATCTTCGTCGGTGCGGGCGCGTCCAACGGGTACGACTCGCTCGGGCACTTCCTGCGCGCAGAGGTACTCGCCAATGCGTGTGAGACATACGCGCTCACGAACTCCGCTGGCTGCAACGCGAACTTCGTCAACCAGTCCGCCACAGCCGCAAGCGCCTCGAGCGCGAGGGTCAGCTCCACGCCGAACCTCTCGACTACAAGTCTTGTGATGGACAGGACGCTGGCGGTGCTGAAAGGCGCCACGCCGGCTCAAGCGATCAAAGAGTTCCCCGGCAGCACCTCGGAAGTGGGCGCGAGCTCACTGGCCGAAGTCAGGAATGCCGCCGGGCTTGCGGAATCCGGAGGACCGACGGCTCATCCCGTCGGCGGGGCAAGCTCCGGAACCACCTACTACACACCCACCGAAGAAAATCAGGGCGCCAGCGGAGCGCTGCTGAACTACTTGCTGGGAAACTGAGGTGATCATGCGCCTGCGAACACTCATAGCCCCGATAGCCACCCTCACCCTCACTCTGACCTCGCTCGGCTGTGCGAACACGGCGCTCGGCGCGGAAGGTGAAGCCCCCGCCCCGAGCACACCCGCGGTGACCTCGACGGAAACCACACCGTCGCCTGCTACCCAAACCAGCGAGCAGACAACGAGCGCCCCCGCGCCGACGACGCCACCGCCAACGAGCACTACCCCAAGCGAATCCCCACAGGTCAAGGCGCAGTCTGAACAGCCGCCGAGCGCGACCGCGGCGCCTGGGGAACCCCATCACAAGGGCGCCCTCAAGGGCAAAGCCAACGGCGCAAAGCCGGCAGGATCCCCGCCGGCCGCCAACGGCCACGTGGGCGCGCCGAGCCATGGCACCGCGCCGCCCCCCGGTTTCGCCACCCCGCCGCTGCCTTCCACGCTTGGGTCCGGCATCCAGGGTGTTCCGGACTTCTTCCTCAACAGCTTCTCGATCCCGCCGTTCTTGCTGCCGATCTACCAGGCCGCCGGCAGCGCCTACGGCATCCCCTGGCAGGTGCTCGCCGCGATCAACGAAGTAGAGACCGACTACGGACGGGATCTCAGTGTCTCCAGCGCTGGCGCGGAGGGATGGATGCAGTTCCTGCCGTCGTCATGGGCGCAGTACGGGGTCGACGCGACCGCGCAGGGGTATGAGGATCCCAACAACCCAGCCGACGCGATCTTCGCGGCAGCGCGCTACCTCAAGGCGGCCGGTGGCGACAAGAACATCCGTGCGGCGATCTTCTCCTACAACCACTCTCAGGCGTACGTCTCCTCGGTACTGCTGCGCGCCCAGCTGCTGGGGGGGACACCGCCCGGAATGCTGAGTGCGATCACCGGCCTCACCGAAGCCCGCTTCCCGGTACACGCCCAATCGCACTTCGCCGACGGCTTCCCCCTGATCCACGCAAACGGCGCCGCGGCGGCTCAAGCCATCCCCGGCACGGTGATCTACACGCAAGCGGGCGCGCCGGTGATAGCCATCCAAGACGGCGTCATCACGAAGGTCGGCTCATCGCCGACGCTCGGCCGATACATATCGCTGCGCGACGCGTACGGCAACACCTACACCTACGCGCAGCTCGGCAGCGTCGCGAGCCTCTATCCCGTGCTCGAACTGCGCGGCTCGCACGCCGGGTCATCCACCGCCTCGAGTGCCTCTAGCGACCCCTACCCGACCAGCGCTGCCAGCGCCGGCGTCCAGCCACGCTCGCCCGTCTCCGCGGCGGCGGTCAGCTCGTCGCTTGCCTTCGGCGCGGCGGCCGCCCTCAACGCACCGGTCCCATCCACGGGCACCACCTCGAAGGCCACGCCGAGAGCCGCTGGAGCCGCCGTACGGCAGTTCCGCGCCGGCGCGGACGAGGTTTACCTGCACCAGTTGCGGGCTGGGGTGCACGTCATCGCTGGCACCGTGCTGGGGCATGTCGCGGCGGGCGAAGCCTCCGGCGTGCAGCCGCACGTGCTCTTCCAGATCCGCCCCGGAGGCTTCGGCTCACCGCTGATCGACCCCAAGCCGATCCTCGATGGCTGGGTGCTCCTGGAAAGCACCTCGATCTTCAAAGCCAACGGGGTAAACCCCTTCACCCAGACAGATCCCACGCCCGGGCAGGTGTTGCTCGAGTCAAAGAACCAGCTCGAGCAGCAGGTGCTGGGCAACCGCTCGATCCACCTCAACCGCTGCGGACGGGGGGATATCCAGACAGGGCAGCTCGACAGGCGCGCGCTGGCGACGCTCGAGTTCCTGTCGGTCTCAGGGCTGCAGCCAACCGTCTCGGCGTTGAAGTGCGACCGTCCCTCACCGTTGGTGCCGGGCCGGCCCGTGAGCGAAGCCGGGGAGGCGATCAGCCTCTCGGCCATAAACGGTGTGCCGGTCGCCGGCAACTCGGGCAGAGGCTCGATCACCGAAAAGACGATCCATAAGCTGCTGACGCTCCAGGGCACAGTCAAGCCGCTGCAGCTCACCAGCCCAAGGGCCTATCAAAACGCCACCAACGTCGTGGTCGTCCACGGCCCCTTCACCCATATCCATATTGGCTACGAGTCCCTGTATGCGAGCAACGCCCGCTTCGCCAGGACGGTGAACTCGGTGCTGACCCCCACCCAGTGGATCAAGCTGATCTCTCGCCTCGGCGAAATCCCCAACCCCAGGGTCGGCAGCGGTCCATCCCCGGCCGCCATACCCGACAGCCGGTCGAGCCAAGGCAAGTAATTTGGCCAGCGTAAGCCCACCGAGACCCTCCGCGACTCCTCCCGCCGGCCCGGGTGTTCCACCCACGCCGGTGCGCGCGACGCCGACCGGGGTCCTACGCCTGCTCGCCTTCGGTGGCTTGGCGGCGGTGTTGCTGATACTCGTCTACCTGCTGTTCGCCGGCGGCGGTGGCGCCGACTACCATCTCGAATTCGAAGACGCCAGCCAGCTCGTCCCCGGCGACCAGGTGCAGGTGGGCGGCGTGCCGGTCGGCAGCGTCAAGAAGATCAGCCTGACACCTGACTACCGGGCGATCGTCACGATCCACGTCGACTCATCGCTGACGCCGCTTCACGAAGGCACGAGCGCGGAAATCAGGGTCCCGTCGCTCTCCGGTGTCGCCAACCGCTACGTCGCGCTGAACCCTGGACCCAACAACGAGCCGTCGCTCGGCAACGGCGCCAAGCTGCCAGCGAGCAGGACCAAGGGCGTGGTGGACCTCGACCAGCTCTTCAACACGCTCAATCCCCGGACACGCAAGGGCCTGGAGCAGTTCATCGAAGGCAACGCCGAACTCTACGCCGGCGCGGAAAACGCAGCCAACCTCGCCACCGGCTACTTCGGCCCGGCGCTGAACGCGATCGACCACGTCTTCTCCGAACTCTCGAGCGACCAGAAGACATTCACCAGCTTCCTCGTAGACACCTCTGACGCGCTCACGATCATCGGCAACCACAGCCAGCACCTGAGCGAACTTATTGGCCACAGCGACACGACCTTCCAGGCGATCGGCGCACAACAGTCGAGCCTCGCGCGCGGTCTGCATGAACTGCCCGGCGCGCTCTCGGCAGGCGTCAAGACCTTCAACGAAGTCCCCTCGACGTTCCATGCGCTGAGGGAACTCGTCGACGTCTCAAAGCAGGACACGAAGACACTCGCGCCGTTCTTCGCGAATCTGCGCTCGCTGCTGCAGGTGGCAACGCCGACGGTGCGCAACCTGAGTGTCGCGATCTCGAGCCCCGGCCCGAACAACGACCTGACAGACGTCGCGCTCGCGTTGCCGGGGCTCGCCAAGGCGCTGAGCACCGGCTCGCCGGACAACGTACGCGCGCTGGAAGAATCCGTCCCGGTGACAGCGTTCTTCGGCCCCTACTCACCCGACCTCCAGGGGCTGTTCCGCGACTTCGGCCTGGACAACGGCTACTACGACGCCAACGGCCACTACTCGCGTGTCAGCCCCGCCTTCGAGAGCTTCAAGCTGAACTCCAGCAACGAACTGAAACCGGTCACGCCGCAGCAGGGACTGGAAGGCCTGAAGACCGGTCAGCTGCGCCGCTGCCCGGGCAGCGCCACACAGCCAGCCTCCGATGGATCCTCGCCGTTCACCGATGAAGGCAAGCTCAGCTGCGACCCGACGGAGACGCCCTGATGAACCGCCGCCAGAGCTCGCTCGCATCAAGCCCGCTCCTGATCGGCGCGGTCACGACACTGATCGTGATCGTCGCCGTATATCTCGCCTACAACGCCGGGCAGGGGCTTCCGTTCGTCCCGACCTACGACGTCAAGGCCGAACTGCCCAACGGCGCGAATCTGGTCAAAGGCAACGACGTGCGCATCGCGGGCACGCGCGTTGGGGTGATCAACTCGATCACCCCGCGCCAGAACCCCAAAACAGGCAGGGTGGTCGCGATCATCAGCATGAAGCTCGAGAAGAGCATCGAGCCGCTGCCTGTGGATACCAAGACGATCGTGCAATCGCGCTCAGCCGTCGGGTTGAAGTACCTCGAGCTGGTCCGGGGCAAATCGAGCCAGGGCATCAAGGCGGGAGGGACGATCCCGCTCTCGCACGCCACCGAACCGGTCCAGATCGACCAGTTCTTCAATATGTTCGACGAAAAGACGCGCAATGCGAGCCAACACAACCTCGTGAACTTCGGCAACGGCCTGGCGGGGCGGGGGCTCGGCCTCAACGAAACGATCCACGAGTTGCGGCCGCTCGTGCACAACGCCCTGCCGGTCCTGCGCAACCTCACCTCGCCCGCCACCGACCTGCGCGGGTTCTTCATCGGGTTGGATCGCGCCGCCAAAGGCTCAGCTCCCGTCGCCCAGCAGAACGCGAGCTTCTGGAGCTCGCTTGACACCTTCTTCAAGGCGTGGGCGAGCGTCGCGCCGTCGCTGGAAGCCACGATCGAGGGCGGGCCGCCGGCGCTCGAACAGTCCACCCATTCGCTGCGCTTCGAGGCGTCATTCATCGAAAAGAGCACGACCTTCATGCACCTGCTGCGACCCGCCAGCAAGGCACTGCGCACCGCCGCTCCAGCATTCGGCAACGCCGTCGAAGCTGGGGTCACAGACTTCAGGGCCGCTAGCGCCCTGAACGGACGGATCAAGAACGCGCTGGTCTCACTGCGGTCGTTCTCCGAAGACCCAGTCGTCGGAGTCGGGCTGGGCGACCTCACGGAAACGCTGCAGTACGGCTACCCGCCGATCGCGGGCCTGGCCTCCGAGCAGAGCACCTGCAACTACCTCACGCTCACCTTCCGTAACGTCGTCAGCATGCTCAGCCAGGACGTCGGCGTCGGGACGATGGCGCGAGCCTCAATTGTGCTCGCCCCCAACGGCCCCAACAACGAGGGTTTCCCGTCCTCGGGCCCTGCCCGCGGCCCATCGGTCGATCATCCGTTCGGCAGCACACAAGTGATCCCGAACAACCACCTGCACTACAACCCGTACCCGATCGTGGCGGGCCTCGGCCAGCCCAAGCGCTGCGAAGCCGCCAACGAGCATTACCTCGTCTCCAAGGAAGGTGAAGCGCTCATCGGTCATGCGCCCAGCTCCGCCAACACACACGATGTGACCGAACGCAGCCAAGACCAGTACGGCAACACCTATCCGGCGTCTACGCTGCGGGACTTGGGGCTGGCGAGCGCTAGCACCAAGACAAAGAAGAGTAGGAAGAAGAAATGAGCAGCCTGCGCTTCTGGAAGAGGCAAGAGCAAATCCCGGCATCTGAGCTGGGTCGCACGAACCCCGTCCGCTTCGGGATCATCGTCATCGTCGCGCTGGCGATCGCCGTGTACTTCGGTTTCGCCAAGCACCTGCCGTTCCAGAAAGGGTTCCAGCTGAAGGGGGTCTTCGCCACCGCGCAGAACATCGCGCCCAAGTCACCAGTGCGCGTCGCCGGCATCAACGTTGGCGTGGTGAAGTCGGTCAAGCGGGAGGGCTCGGTCGGCGTCGTGACGATGGAAATCGAAAACAAGGGCCTGCCGATCCACTCCGACGCGACGCTCAAGATCCGGCCCCGCATCTTCCTGGAAGGCAACTGGTTCGTTGAACTGCAGCCGGGCAGCCCGTCGGGCAAGACGGTCGGCTCCGGGTACACGATCCCGATCACACAGACCGCAAACCCGGTCCAGCTCGACCAGGTGCTGGACGCGCTGAACAGCGACACGCGCACGAACCTGCAGGAATTCCTCGCCGAATACGGCAAGGCGCTCGAGCAGAAGCCGACGCCCGCCGAAGACGCCATACAGGAACCCGAAGTCAGGGGCCTCAACGGCGCGCAGGGGTTCAACAAGGCCTACCAGCTGGGTCCAAGAGCGCTGAGGGGAAGCGCGATCGTAAACCAGGCGCTGGCGGGCAGCACCCGGCGGGACATCGCCAAGCTGATCGCGAGCGCCGACCGGGTGACGAAGGCGCTGGACGTCCACGAACAGGAGCTCGGCGAATGGGTCGACAACTTCAATACGTTCATAGGCGAGCTCGCCGCGCAGTCCTCTAGCCTCGGCCGCGCGGTCGCCGAACTACCCGGCGCGCTGCACAACGCCCACCGCGCCTTCAATGCCTTCAATGCCGCTTTCCCGTCGGTCCGCTCGTTCGCGAAGGCGATCATTCCAGGGGTCAAGCAGACGCCCGCCACGATCGCGCTCGCGGAACCGTGGATCGAACAGGTCAAGGCCTCGCTCACGCCGAGCGAGCTGGGCGGCGTAGCGCAGGGCCTGCGCGAAGGCGCCCCCTGGACGGCGCGGCTCGTCGGCGCTCAAGCCGGCTTCCAGAAGCAGACAGACGAATTCAGCAAGTGCCTCACCCGGGTCATCTTCCCGGCGGGGAACACCAAGCTGCAAGACGGGTCGAACACGACCGGCGTCGAGGACTACAAGGAATTCTGGTACACGATGGTCGGCCTGGCGGGGATCGGCCAGACCTTCGACGGCAACGGCATGATGACCAGTTTCCTCGTCGGCGGCGGCGGCCCGACCTTCCGCTCGGCGCCCGTCACTGAGATAAACAGCAGCCAGCAGGGCGTGCAGCTCGTCGCCCGCACCCCGCTGATCCCGAAGGGCACGCGCCCGGCCCTCCCCCGGAGCGAGCCCCCATACAAGCCGCTTGTGCCCTGCTACACGCAGTCGCTGCCCGAATTCAACGGGCCGCTGTCTGAAGGACCGGCCGACGGGAGCGGCGGATGAACACCGAGCCGAACAGAACCGGCCGCGCCCTGAGCGGCCAGATCAGCCGCTACCGCAACGACTTCATGGCGGTCATCGTGCTGATCGTGGTCGGCGTCCTCGTCGGCGGCTACGTGCTCTCCAACGAGCGGCTGAGCGCCCCCAGCTGGGTGCCAATCATCGGTAAGCAAAGCTTCACGCTCAAGGGCGAATTCCAGACCGGCCAGGCGGTGACGCCTGGGCAGGGCCAGGCAGTCACGATCGCCGGCGCGAAGATCGGCGAAATCTCGAGCGTCGACCTGCACAACGGCAGGGCGCTGGTGAGCATGGATCTGACGCCGAAGTACGCGCACTACATCTACCGCAACGCGACGATGCTGCTGCGCCCGAAGACCGAACTCAAGGACATGACCGTCGAGGTCCAGCCCGGCACGCAAAACGCAGGCCGGATCCCCAGCGGCTATGTGATCCCCGTCTCCCAGACCGCCCCGGACGTAAACTTCGAAGAATTCCTGGGCGCGCTGGACGGCGAAACGCGCGCCTACCTGCAGGAGCTGCTGGCGGGCGCGGGACAGGGCCTGAAGAACAACGGCATGAACCTCTCGGCGATCCTCAAGCGCTTCCCGGGACTGGCGCGCAACACGATCGAGATCACCAACGAACTGCAAACCCGCCAGGCGAACATCGCCCGCTCGATCCACAACTTCAGTCTGCTGCTGGAAGCCCTCGGCGAAAAAGACAAGCAGGTCTCGGAGGTGATCGACTCCTCCAACGCGGTGTTCAGGACCTTCGCCGAAGAGGACCGTAACGTGCAGGCGACGCTGCACCTGCTGCCCGGCGCCCTGTCAAAGACACGCACGAACCTCGCCAAGGTCACGACCGCGTTCAGCGCCGTCGGCACGACGCTGAAGCAGCTGCACCCATTCGCGAGCTCGCTCGCGTCAGCGCTGAAGCAGAGCAGACCATTCCTGCGGGAAAGCACCCCGATCATCAAGACCCAGATCCGCCCGTTCGCGCGCGAAATAGTCCCGGTCGTCAAGAAGATCAAGCCGTCCTCGCAGCAGCTCGCCGAAGCCAGCCCGAACTTGACGAGCGGCTTCCACGTGTTCAGCGAATTCTTCAACGAGCTCGCCTACAACCCCGGATCCAAGCAGGCGGGCTTTTTGTTCTTCCTCGACTGGGCCAACCACAACTTCAACAGCGTGATCGCGAACGCCGATGCGCACGGGCCGCTCGGGCACACCCTGCTCTACTTCAACTGCAACATCGTCCCGCTGCTCACTGGCGTGGCTGAAATCAACCCGACGGTGAGGCTTGTCCTCGGCCTCCTCAACCCGCCGACGGGGGCGGCCTGCGCAGCCACGGGCGCAGCGACGACGGCGTCGAGCGCGCATGCGGCGCGAGCCTCGAGCGCGCGCGCCAAGCAGGCGAGCGCGCTCGGAGGCGTCGGCGATTTGACCGGCAGGCTCGGCAAGAAGGCGAAGGGCCACTGACATGCAAAAGCGCGCGCCGACACTCGGGAACCTGATCGTGATCGCGGTCTTCGTGCTGTCGTGCTTCGGGCTGCTGCTGTTTTTGTGGGAGTCATTCGGCGGGCCGGTGCCGTTGAAGGCGAAGGGCTACCGCGTCACGGTCTCCTTCCCCCAGGCGCTGCAGCTGGCCGAAGAGGCCGACGTGCGCATCTCCGGGGTCCCCGTCGGGCACGTCGTCAGCTTCAAGCTGGGCAGAGACGACCACACCGACGTGCTGCTCGAAATCAACCACCAGTACGCGCCGCTGCGGGCGAACATGCACGCCATGCTGCGCCAGAAGACGCTGCTCGGCGAGACCTACGTGCAGCTGATACCCAAGGACAACAGCGGCCCGTTCCTGGCCGACAAGGGGCATCTCGCCGAAAGCCAGGTGGAACCATCGGTGACGCTCGACGACATTCTCTCGACCTTCACGCCGAAGGCCCGCCACGCCTGGCAGGTGTGGATGCAGGCATCGGCCAAGAGCTTCGAAGGCAGAGGCGAAAACATCAATGCCGACTTCGCTGCGCTACCACCGTTCGTGGGCGACACCAACAAGCTGATCGGCATCCTCGCCACGCAGGAGGGGGCACTGCGTGATGTCATCAAGAACACCGGCGTTGTGTTCGGCGCGCTGGCCGGACGTGACCACCAGCTGGAAGGGCTCATCGCCAACGGCGATCGCACGTTCAAAGCGGCCGCGAGCGCAAGCGAAGCCTTCGCCGCCGCGTTCCGCACATTCCCGAGCTTCGAGAGCAAGTCCCGGGTCGCCTTCAAGGAACTGGACAGCTTCGCCGCGGACGCGAGCCCATTCCTCGACCAGTTCCGCTCTGTCGAGCGTCAGCTGGCGCCTACCGCACAGGAGCTCAAGCGGTTCGCTCCACCGTTTGAACGGATGCTGGTCGGGCTCGGCCGGCTGACCAGCGCCTCCCGCGAAGGCCTGCCGGCGTTCAGCAAGGCGCTCAAGCTGCTCGAGCCGGAGCTCGCGAACCTACCGCCGGTGTTGCACAACCTAGATCCGTTCCTGCAGTACCTCGGCAAGTACCAGGCCGAGCTGCAGTCGTTCTTCGGCAACTTCACCGCCGCAAGCGAGGGACGCCTGGGCAACGCCAATGACAAAGCCGCACCGATCATCCACTATTTGCGCACGATGCAGGTCTTCAACACAGATAATCTCGCGGTCCTCAACGAACGCATCGGCACCGACCGCGGCAACGCCTATCCGCAGCCGGAAGCGTTCAACCTGCTCGCGAACGGCGGCCTGCAGGTCTTCTCCTCCAGCAACTGCGCCAACTCGGCGCCGTCGGTCAACGGGCCGCCGAATGAAACGGTCTCAGAACAGACGATCCAGGAATTGATGGGCTACGTCTTCGAAAAGAACCCGAAGGGCGAATACGTCAAGGGTCAGCGCACAGGGCCGCGCGTGGCAAACGAATCGGGGACCCCCAACGAAGTACCCGCGCCGGCGTGCAGCCAGCAGGGACCGCTGACCTTCAACGGACAGTCGAGCCAGTACCCGCACGTCGTCGGCAAATAGCAGGCCGGGGCACGACTAGCCCTCCGAGGCAGACGCGATCGCGAGTGCGTCCTCGTGCCCCGGGAAGGGCACGAGCGCGAAATAGAGAGACTCACGCAGAGAGTCCTCGAGCGTGCTCAATTTGTCCTCGAGCACCCGCATGCGCAGGGTCCGCGCGACACCCGCGATAAGGACCTTGGGAAGCTTGGGTGGTATCTCCTTGTGCATATCCGGGTGGCGGTGGGCTAGTATCACGGTGTGGATGGGAGCGGGGAATGAGCGAGGACGGGGCCTTCGACGAGGCACAGGCCGAGCAGCGGTCGGACGCCGAAAGCCAGGCGCTGCTAGACCAGGCCGCTGACTACCAGTACCACTCGAGCGATCTCGACTTCGAGACCGAACGTGGTGAGAGGCCTTGGTCGATCCGCTGTATCGAGGTGGTCAAGCGACTGGGGGGAATACCGGTCCTCAACGGGCTGAACGTTGCGATCCCCGACGAAACCGTGACGGTCGTGCTGGGGCCGTCGGGCACCGGCAAGAGCGTCCTGATCAAGAACATCATCGGGCTCATGTTTCCGGATTCTGGAGATATCGTTGTACACGGACAGTCGGTGCCCAAGCTGACGCTGCCGGACCTCCTGACCATGCGCCGCAAAATCGGCGTGCTGTTCCAGGACGGCGCGTTGTTCGGGTCGATGCCGGTCTTCGACAACGTCGCCTTCCCGCTGCGCCAGCACACCGACATGAGCGAGGCGCAGATCGCCTCGATCGTCAAAGAGCGCCTGTTCGACGTCGGACTGGCCGACGCGGAGCGGCTGATGCCCTCGGAGCTCTCGGGTGGTATGCGCAAGCGCGCCGGCTTTGCCCGGGCGCTCGTCATGGAACCAGACATCGTGATCTTCGACGAGCCGGACTCCGGCTTGGACCCGGTTCGCACGGCGCTGTTGTGCGAACTGATCCAGGAGATGCACAAGCTGCACAAAGGCACCTACATCGTCGTGACGCACAACATCGCCTCAGCGCGGCAGATCGGCGAGTACATCGCCTTGCTGTGGAAGGGAAGGATCGTCGAGGCGGGCGACGCCGAGCACATGTTCACCTCGGAGAACCCGTTTGTAAGGCAGTTTCTCAGCGGCTCGGCCGAGGGCCCGCTGGGCATGGACTAGCTCCCGCCAGACGCCCGCCCTGCGGTTGCTAGGCTCAGTCGATCGTGCGGCTCGCCAGCACCGATCTGGATGTCTTCAGGCTTTGCCTGGGCGGCAACGTCTTCGCCTGGACGCTTGACGAGGACGGCTCCTTCGAGGTCCTGGACGCTTACTTCGCCGCGGGCGGCAACTTCATCGACACCGCCGACTCCTACGGCCACTGGACGTCCGCCGGCGAGGGCGCCTCCGAGCGGATAATCGGCCGTTGGATCGCATCTCGAGGCAACCGCGACCAGTTGGTGATCGCGACCAAGGTGGGCATGTCCCGACGCCGCCCCGGTCTGTCGCAGGGAGCGATCAGGCAGGCGATCGAGGGCTCGCTCGAGCGCCTTGGCGTAGAGACGGTAGACCTCTATTACGCCCACCGCGACGACGAGCAGACGCCGCTCGAGGAGTCCCTCTCGACCTTTGGCGCGCTGATTGAGGAGGGCAAGGTCCGTTATGTCGCGGCCTCCAACTACAGCGCGCAGCGTCTGCAGCGGGCGCTGGAGCTCGCGGCAAGCGAGGGCCTGGCGTCCTTCGTCGCGCTGCAACCCCACTACAACCTCCTCGAGCGCGCCTACGAGCGAGACCTGGCCGAGGTCTGCGCGCGATGGTCGCTTGCATGCGTCCCCTATTACGGCTTGGCGCGTGGTTTCCTCAGCGGCAAGTACAGGCCCGACGGCGCGATGCCGGACACCCCGCGCGCCGCGAGCGTACGCGAGAGCTACTTCAACGAGCGTGGCTTCTCAGCGCTCGAGGCGCTCGACGAGGTGGCCGACGCCCACGGCAGCACCCCGGCCGCGGTGGCACTCGCCTGGCTGGCGGCGCAACCGACGGTCCTCGCCCCGATTGCGAGCGCGACCTCGCCCGCCCAGGTGCGCCAGCTCGTCGACTCGGCGCGGCTCGAGCTCTCAGAGCAGGAGCTCCTACGGCTGAGCGCTGCGGCCGGCTGACTGGGTCCCCGGCTACCCGCTCGCGAAGTGCAGCTCGTTGCCGTCCTCGTCGAAGACGCGCAGGTCCTGGCCTGAGTCTGGATCAAGCCGAGAGCGAGCCGAAGGGCTCTCCTGCAGGCGGCGCTCCAGTGCTGCTAGCTCCTGCGGGGAGCTCAAGCGCATCCCGATCGAGCGCAGTCCCGGCGCGCCCGCAGGCGCCGGCGGCGAGCCTGCACTCTGCCAGGTGTTCAGGCCCAGATGGTGGTGGTAGTCGCCGGCGGCGAGGAAGCTGGCGGAGGGGATCCTCGCCTGCTCGGCGAATCCGAGCGCATCGCGGTAGAACGAGACCGCGCGCTGCAGATCGGACACCTTCAGGTGAACGTGGCCGATCACCGTCGCGCCGTCGATCTTGCTCGCTGGCTGCGCCGAGGCGCTCGCCAGCAGATCGTCGAGGTCGAGCGGGAGCGTGTGCATCACGACACCGTGGCCCTGCTGGGGGCGCTGCCAAGCCTCGCGCGGGCGGTCGTGGTAGAGCTCGATGCCGAGGCCGTCTGGGTCCGCGAGGTAGACAGCCTCCGATACACCATGATCGGAGGCGCCCTGCAGCTGCCAGCCGCTGGCCGCGACACGTACCAGGGTGTCGGCGAGCGCGGCCCGGGTCTCGTGAAGCCAGGCCACGTGAAAGAGACCGGTGCTGCGGGCGGGGGCGGGGACAGGGTTCTCGATAGCAACGAGCTCGAGTGTCGGCTCGGCACCATCCACGCCGAGCCACGCCCGGCCGTCTTCGCGCCCATGGGGGCGAAGGCCCAGCACGCGTTCGTAGAAAACGCTGCTGCGCTCGAGGTCGCTCACCGCGATCGTCACCGAGGCGATGCGAAGTCCAGGGTCGATGGCCTCGTGAGGCATGTGCCTGCGCACCTCGTTTCGGCCTTTAGGCCATTGCGGGCCCTAGCCCTCGCTGTTGGCGGTCATGCCCGGGCGCTCCCAGATAGCCGCGCACTCGGCGCAGGTCTCGCTAGGGACGAGCCCGGCTCGCATCAGCAGCGCGAACAATTGGCAGCCCAGGCAATAGGCGAAGAGCGACTCGAGGCCCGCCGCCGCGATCAGCGCGCCGAGCAGCACATCGGCGGTGCTCGGCGCGCCGAGCACCAGGGCGCAGAGGGCCGCGGCGGTGGTCAGCGCTGCGCCGATCGCCTGCGCGAAACGCTTCGGCGGCCCGGGCACGGGACGTGACTCGCCCAGCCGTGGTGCGACGACCCCACTCGCCAGACGCCCAAGAGGGCTCAGCGTCGGACCCGTCAGGACGCGTGCGATGAAGCCGTAGGCGAGCGGCACCAGCAGCCAGTATGCGGAGGTGACGAGTGTGATCAGCGCGAGCACCATCACGACCATGGCGACCGTGCGCGCGGCCTTCTCGTTAACGGGATTGGGGAAGGAAAAAAGCTCAGACATCTCTTATCCGATCAACATAGCGGGTATGCTCGCGTCGATGAAATATCGCAAGCTCGGGTCGAGCGGGATCGACATATCCGAGATCAGTTTGGGCTCGTGGCTGACCTACTCTGGCGGCGTGGAGCGCGAACAGGCCGAGAGGTGTGTGCGCGCAGCCTTCGAGGCGGGCATCAACTTCATCGACACCGCAAACGTCTACGGCCGCGGTGCCGCGGAGAGCTTCCTCGGCGAGGTCCTGGCCGGCTATGACCGCTCCTCCTATGTGCTCGCGACCAAGGTCTATTTCCCGATGTCCGACACCGACAGCGGTCTGTCGGCGGCCCAGATCCACAAGCAGATAGACGCCTCGCTCGCTCGTCTGCGCACCGACTACGTGGACCTCTACCAGTGCCATCGCTACGATGAGAACACGCCGCTGGAGGAGACGATGCAGGCGCTCACGGAAGTACTGGCCGCCGGCAAGGCCCGCCACATCGGCTTCAGTGAGTGGCCGCCCGAGAAGGTGCGCGACTCACTTGCGATGCCGCATGTCGCGCGCTGGGTCTCAAGCCAGCCGCAGTACTCGATGCTATGGCGCCGGCCCGAGGCCGAGCTGATCCCGTTGTGCGAAGGCGAGGGCATCTCCCAGATCGTTTGGTCTCCGCTCGCGCAGGGCGTGCTCACCGGCAAGTACCGGCCGGGCGAGGCACCGCCCGCGGACTCACGGGCTGCCAGCGAGTCGATGAACACCTTCATCGGCGCGCTGATGGACGAACGGGTGCTGCGCGCCGTGCAACGCCTGATCCCCATCGCCAAGGCGGCCGGGCTGTCGATGGCCCAGCTCGCCCTGGCGTGGGTGCTACGCCAGCCGAACGTGGCGTGCGCGATCATCGGCGCCAGCAGGCCCGAGCAGGTAGACGAGAACGCCGCCGTCGCTGGTATGACGTTGAGCGCCGATACGCTCGCCGCGGTCAACGAAGCGCTCGGCGACGTCGCCATTCGCTGAGCGCCCCGCGCGTCGCGCTAGGAGCGGACCGCGGAGACCTCGATCTCGATCTTGACCTTGTCGGCGACTACGAGGTTGCCCGAGCCGAGAGCGGCGTTGAACTTGATGTCGTAGTCCGAGCGATTGATCTGGGTGCTCGCAGACAGGCCGACGCGGTCGTTGCCCTGGTGGTCTGTCTCTGCTCCCTCGAGCGTGGCATCCAGCGTCACAGCTCTCCTCACGCCGTGGATGGTCAGCTCGCCATCAATCTGAAAGGACTCTCCGTCGTCCAGCGGGCGGATCGCGCTCGACTGGAACGAGATCTGAGGGTAGTTCTCGGCATCGAAGAAATCTGCCGAGCGCAGGTGCGCGTCGCGCTGAGGCTCGCGTGTGTCGACGCTGTGGACATTGACAGTTCCGTACGCGCGGGCACCGTCCTCATCGACCTCGAGCGTGCCCTCGAACTCGCTGAACTGTCCCTTCACGGTCGCTATGCCGAGATGCTTGACGTGGAACTCGACGCTCGAGTGGACTGGATCCACTCTCCACGTGCCGGTTGGTAGAGCTGTCCGGGCGGCTAGGGCTTGAGTGCTCATTGTGGCTCCTTTGGAGATGAAGAGGAGGTGGGTAAGAAGCACAATAGCAATATTTGATTGCACAAGCAACTTCTGATTCTCGATCTGGGTCACAATGTGACTATGGCGCTGAAGGTGGTCCTATTCGATATCGACGGCACCCTCATAGACACAGGTGGCGCGGGCGCGCGCAGCTGGGCATGGGCGTTCCAGCATCTCTTCGGGCGTAGCGCCGACATCGGCGAGCACTCGAACGCCGGAATGACCGACCCGAATGTCGCGCGAGAGACCTTCCGCCAGGTGATGGGGCGCAAGCCGACGGGCGGGGAGCTCACGCGACTCTTGGCCACATACCTCTCGGTGCTCCCTGACTACGTCGCCTCCTCTGCGGGATACCGCGTGCTGCCAGGCGTCGAACGGCTGCTCGAGCGCCTCACCGAGGGCGGTCTGCTGCTCGGGATAACCACAGGGGCGCTCGAGGCGGCTGCTCACGCCAAGCTCGGGCGGGCGCGCCTGAACCATTTCTTCCTGGTCGGAGGGTATGGGTCTGACTCCGATGACCGCGTGGCGCTGACCCGCACGGCGATGAGACGTGCAGAGCTTCTGCTGGGCCATTCGCTGGCGGGCGGCGAGGTGAGCGTGGTCGGCGACACGCCGCTCGACATCGCCGCCGCCAACGGCGCGGGCGCCGTATCGGTCGGTGTCGCGAGCGGCCGATACAGCCCGACGGCGCTACGCGAGGCGGGGGCCGATCACGTCCTCGGGGCGCTCACCGAGCCATTCCCGCTGTTGCCCGAGAGCTAGCGTCTTGATTGTGTTGAGGATCTGCTCGGCGGTCTTGGTCTAGGCGCTTACCCAGCCGCGACCGAATTAATGCATCAAGGCGCTAGCGCCTCTGTACGACAAGCGCCTGCTCGGCGCGGCCGACGGGACCGTGCTCGTCGTGTAGGACGCTCTCGGCCCAGCCGATGCCATCCGGGTGAAGCAGGGTGCGCGCGTTCAAGCCGATCCACTCGCCCCGTGGTCGGCGGTTGAGTGTGATCGTCAGGTCGGCGTTGATGAACAGGTACTCGTCGAAGGGCAGCACTGCCGCCACGCCGTTACCGAAGTCCGCCGTGGCCGCCAGGCGCACGAGCGGGCTGAGCGGCTGGTCGGGCAGGAGCGGATGGCGTAGGCGCATCCAGACGTTGGCAGCGCCCGCGAGCTGTCGAGTCGGTGCCTGGCCGTCGGCCTGCTGCAGCAGCGGCGCGCCGCTCAAGAAGCGCATCTCCATCGCCGTGGCGGCAAAGCTCTTGCGCTGCGCGTCGTCCAGCGCGAAGTGCACGTGCTGGCCCTCCTCAGGAGGCGCCAGCGGAGGATCGGCGCGGTCTATGGCCTGCAACAACGAGATCTCGGGGAGGTCCTCCGGGGCCGGCGCGATGCGCAGCCCGCTGGCGCGGCACACCGGCACGCCGTCGGCGCTCAGCTCAGCCTCAAGCGCCTGAACGCGACGGCCGGGCCGTGAGATGCTCCTCTCCAGCTTCAGGGGCGCGAGCGGCACCGGGCGCAGGAACTGGAAGGAAAGGCGTGCAAAAGGCAGCTCCGCGCCCGGCTGCATGTGCTCGAAGGCCCACACGATCAGGGCGGCCGGCGCGCCGCCATGCAGCGCGCCGGGATCCCAGGGCCCGCGCGCGTGCTCTGTAGGGGCGAAGTGCTCGCCCTCGCCGACAAAGATGCTCTCGCTCATGCCGGCGGATCGTATTGGCAGGCACGCGAACGGTGCTGCGCGCTGAGAACGGGCTACCTCGGCTAGGTGGGCAGGCGCGCGACGAAGTCCGCGAGCTTGCCGGGATCGCGCAGCACAGGGCCATGACCAAAGCATGCGAGCGCCGGGCGCAGCTCCGCCAGGCGGCGGGCGGAGGCACGGTTGGCCGCCCGATCGGGCGTGAACATCGGCAGCGGCTCGTGCAGCCCCGGGACCCCGGTCAGGATGTTCATGTTGTTGAGCACGTCACCCATGATCAGCACCCGGTCTGATTCGCGCCACAGAGCTATGTGCCCACGGGTGTGCCCGGGTGTCTCGAGCACGGTGAAGCCGGCGACTTCGTCCCCCTCCCGCAGTGCTCGCGCCACGGGGTGGGGAGGGCCGATCCACAGGCGTTCCTGGACGCGGCGCAGCCAGCGCGGAACGCCCGGGCCCACCACGCTGCCGGGGACCTCCATCGCCGGGACGTCATCGGCGCCGCACCACAGCGGTATTTGAAGGCGCTGGCAGACCGCGTGGCTTGAACCCTGGTGGTCGGGGTGAACGTGCGTCAGGGCGTGCGCGCTCACCTCGTGAGCCGCCAACTGCCGCATGATGCGGCGCTCCGCCTGGCGCGTGGCGGCGTCGATGAGAACCTCGCCCACCAGATAGACATTGATCGCGTTCGGCGGCCACCCACGCAGCAGATGGACACCCTCGGCGAGCTTTTTCATATCAGCCTCCCCCTCGCAGTACGGTCGCCCGCATGTGGTCTTCGCAGTCTCGCTCGCGCCGGCTCGGCTCGCCGCGGACACCGGTACGCGCGCCGGCTCACCCGCGCTTCTGCTCCCAGGAGAAGCCCCGCACCGCGAACACCAGGCCGAACGCCGCCCACAGGCCCAGCACGGCGAGCGCGTCGAGATGGCTCGAGATCCCGCTGCCGCTCACCATCGCCCCCGACAAGCCATCCATCACCGGCTTCAGCGGCAGGGCGGCGGCAATGTTGTGCACGAACCCCGGCGCGCTCTTGGAGTCAAACGCGAAGAACGAGATGAACAGCACTGGCAGGAAGATCGCGTTGACGTACGCGGCGGTGGACTCGAAGTTCGGGATCAGGTGCGCGAAGGTCACGCCGAGCGACGCCAGGCAAACGACGCCCACCGCGACGAACACGAACAGCTCGACCCAGTCCGGCGGCCAGCTCAGGCCGAACACGAACCTGCCCGCGAGGATCACGATGCCGATCTGGATCGTGGTGTTGGTCACCGCGTTGGCGGCCACCCCGCCGAAGTAGCAGGAGGTGGGCAGCGGCGTGCCCCTGATCCGCTTGAGCACACCCCGCTCGCGCAGGAACACGATGTTGTAGGAGAGCGCGGTGAATGTGGTGGACATCACGCTCATGCCCCCGATCGCGGGCACCAGCAGGTTGAGCTGCTGCTGGTTGCCGTGCAGGATCGCCCCGCCTGCGGCGAGAAACAGCAGCGGCAGCGCGAAATTGAAGAACGCGGCGCTCGGATTGCGCCAAAACATGCGCCGCTCCAGCCGGTACTGGCGCCAGGTGAGCGCGAGCGCCTCAGGCATCCGCGGTCAGCTCCAGGTATACGTCCTCAAGCGACGGCCGCGCGACGCTCAGCTCCTGCAGCTGCTCGCCGCGCGCCAGCGCCTCGCCGGTCAGCTCGTGCAGCAGGCGCGTGGGGTCGTCGGTCTGGCGCTCCACCGTCTCGCCGCTCGCATCCCGGTAGGCGACCCGGTAGTGGGCGGCGCCGACGCCCAGATCGCGCGGCGGGCCGATCGCCAGGATACGCCCTTCCTTGACGATCGCCACCCGGTCGGCGAGCACCTGCGCCTCCTCCAGGTAGTGGGTGGTGAGCAGGATCGTCTTGCCCAGCACCTGCAGCGAGCGAATCGTCTCCCATGCGGTCCGCCTGGCCTCGGGGTCGAAGCCGGTGGTGGGCTCGTCCAGGAAGATCAGCTCCGGGTCGCCGATCAGCGCGAGCGCGAAGTCAAGCCGCCGCCGCTGCCCGCCCGACAGCTTGCGTGTGCGCACGTCCGCCTTGTCGGTGAGCCCCACCAGGGACAGCACCTCCTCCGCGTCTCGCGGGTGCGGGTAGAAGCCCGCCCAGTGACGCAGAGCCTCGCGCGGGGTGATCTGGCTGTAGATGCCGGAGCTCTGCAGCACGATCCCGATGCGCTGGCGCAGCGACGCCGCGCGTCGGGCGGGGTCGTGGCCGAGCACCAGCACCTCGCCCGAGCTGCGCTGACGGTAGCCCTCAAGGATCTCGACCGTCGTCGTCTTGCCCGCGCCATTGGGTCCGAGCAGCGCGAAGACCTCACCGCACCGCACCGAGACATCGATGCCTTGCAGCGCCGTGTGCTCTCCGTAGACCTTGCGTAGATCGTGAACCTCGATTGCCACCTCAGCGCCACTCACGCTTGAAATCATGCCAGCATCGCCCGCCGCGCCACCTATCTAGGCGGCCGGCGCGTCGGCGGCGGCGCCTGGCGCGAGCCCAACACGGCTTACGAGCGCGACCCGAGCGACGATGCGCCCGTTCTGCCTGACGATGATCTTGGCTAGGCGGATGTGGGGTGCGAGCGGCCCGTGGACGGAGGAGGGGACGCCGGAGCGGTAAACGTCGAGTTTGCTACCGGCCCTCACGATGAGGCTGACGCTGCGTCGCGCGACGAGCGCCAGCCGCACGCCGGGGTGATCGCTGACCGGCACGCGCGCATACACGTGCCCGGCGGTGATGAGCTCCACCCGGCGATAGAGCGAAAGGCCGTCGTTGAGCAGCGCGAGCGAATCCCGGTCACGGGCCGCTTCGCTTCCCTCGCCCAGCACGACGCTGATGACGGTCGCCCCGCGCCTGCGGGCCGCGCCGACCAGGCAGTAGCCGGCGTCGGAGGTGTGCCCGGTCTTGATGCCGATCACATACCAGTAGCGGCCCACCAGGTCGTTGAGGTTCGGCAGCACGAGCCCGCTGCGTAGGCGCGCGCTGGGCATGTCGACGATCGCCGCGAAGCCAGCGTCGCGCATCAACGCCCTCGCCAGATGCGCGAGGTCGCCGGCGGTCGAGTAGTTGCCGGGTGTGTCGAGCCCTACCGGGGTGGAGTAGTGGGTGTGGCGCATGCCCAGGCGCCGCGCGGCGGCGTTCATCCAGCCAACGAAGCGCGAGACCCCGCCGCCGAGGTCCACCGCCAGCGTGTTGGCCGCGTCACCGCCGCTCGGCAGGAGCATCGCCTTCAGCAGATCCGAGACGCTCAGGCGCTCGCCGGCGACGATACCTGCGACCGTCTCTTCCGGCGCCGGCCGGTACGGCTGGACCGTGAGCACGCGCCACAGCGGGGCGTGCCTGAGAGCGACGTAGGCGGTCATCAGCTTGGTGGTGCTGGCTATGGCGCGCGGCTGCGAGGCGCTCTTCTCATAGATGACCGCACCGGTGTCGGCCTCGATCAGGGCGGCGGCGGGAGCCAGCACATCCGGGCCGCCCGAGCTCGCGCTCGCCGGGATGTCCAGCGCCCACAGCCACACGCAGAGCACCGCGACGCCCGCAAGCAGCTGCCCGACCATCCTCACCTGTCTTGCCCCCTTCCCTGGGTGGCGCCCGCGCCACCCAGTCCCTACCAGTGGATGCCTCGCATGATGTTCGCTAGCGCGATCTGCTCGAACGACGCACGCTCGTCGCGGTCACGCTCGCCGCGCGCGGCGGCGGAGTCCGGGAACACCTTGTAGGCGAGGTGCAACAGCCGGTCGACCGCCTTCGGGTTCAGTGCGTAGGCGACCTCGCCGAAGGTGCCCAGGCGCGTCCCCATGTGCTTGGGGCGGCTGCGCAGCGCCTCGCAGATCATTTCCGCGGCCGCTTCCGGCGTGATCGTCGGGAAGGCGTTGTACATCCTCGTCGGCGCGATCATCGGTGTGCGCACGAGCGGCATGTGAATGGTCGTGAACGTCACGCCGTCACCCACCACCTCGGAGGCGACGACGCGCGTGAACGCGTCCAGCGCCGCCTTGGAGGCCACGTACGCGGAGAAGCGCGGCGGACTTGTCTGCACGCCGATCGAGGAGATGTTGACGATGTGCCCGTCGCCGCGCTCACGCATGTGCGGCAACAGCCCGATGATCAGCTTGATCGCGCCGAAGTAGTTCAGCTTCATCGTCCGTTCGAAGTCGTGGAAGCGGTCGTAGCTGAGCGCGATCGAACGGCGGATCGAGCGTCCCGCGTTGTTGACCAGCATGTCGACGTCGCGGTGGTCTGTCAGTACCCGCTCGATGAGCCTGTCGACCGAGTCCATATCCGAGATATCGGCCGCATACACGTATGCGGTGCCGCCCTGCGCGACGATCTCGGCACGCACCTGCTCGAGCTTCTCGACGTTGCGCGCGACGAGCAGTGGGACGGCGCCCGCGGCGGCGAGCTGCAGCGCGGTCGCGCGGCCGATACCAGAGGACGCGCCGGTGATCAGCACATGCTTGCCGTCGAGGGCCTCGCGCAGGCTGCGGCGGCGGCTTACTTTGGGCTGTAGCTCGCGCTCCCAGTAATCCCACAGCCGCGAGGCGTACTCGCCGAGCGCCGGCGGCTTCTCCAGGCCCGAGCCGGCGAGCGCGAGCTCGGTCTCGCGCCGATCGAAGCGCGGTACGAGCTCGATGTGCTCGAGCACCTCCCGAGGGATGCCGAGCTCGTCCAGCACTAGGCGGCGGACCTCCCGTAGCGGCGGCAGGCGCAGCGCGAGCGACAGCGGCAGCTTCGGCACGGCGTCGGTCAGGCGCTTGTCGAGGGTGAGCGAGAAGCGCGGCGCGTGGGCGGCGCCCGCGAACAGGTTGACGACCTCATCCACACGCTGGTACTCGGGGCTGGTGAGATGAAACGCGTGGCCGTCGAGTCCGTCCTGGTGCGCTATATGGTCTAGCGCAGAGGCGACCCAGTCAACGGGCACGATGTTCGTGTTGCCCAAATCGACGCCGACGAGCGGCATCCACTCTGGCAGCACGTGGCGCATCGTCTGGATCGTCTTGAAGAAGTAATACGGGCCATCGATCTTGTCCATCTCGCCCGTCTGCGAGTCGCCGACCACGACCGCCGGACGGTAGACCCGCCACGGCACGTCGGCCTGTTCACGCACGATGCGCTCGGACTCGAACTTCGTACGGTGGTAGGGCGAGGGCAGGCGCTGCCCCTCGTCAAAAGAGTCCTCCCGGAAGGTGCCCTTGTAGGTTCCAGCGACCGCGATCGACGAGACGTGGTGGAAGTGCTCCACCTCCATCGCGCTGGCGAGCTCCAGCGCGTGGGTCGTTCCACCGACGTTCAGCGCGACATTGCGCTCCGCGGGCGCGGTCATGTCGTACAGCGCCGCCAGGTGGAAGAAGTGCTCGACGTGGGCGCGCAGCTCGGCGAGCTGCTCCTCGCCGACGCCGAGCAGGGGCTTGCGCAGATCCCCGACGACCGGGTGCACGCGCTTGACCGCCGCCGCGCCGGCAAGTTCGCGCCACTGCTCGATCAGCTCTTCCAGGCGGCCGGTCGAGCTTTCACGCACCAGCACGTACACCTTGCCGCTGCGGTTGGTCAGTAGCGCGCGGACCAGATAGCGTCCGATGAAACCGGTTGCTCCCGTCACAAAATAAGCCACAGCAGTTCTCCTAACTGGTCAGCCACCGAGCTTACAGCGGATAGGCGAGCGCGACACGCTCCGGCGGGCGTTTTGCACGGCCGCGGCGCGTCGCTAGGCGCCCGTTCCGGCACCCGACCTCCCCTCGCCCGCGGCAAAGCGCTGAGCGCCCTCGGCCGCGAGCGTGAAAGTCGCGGGACCGGAGGTGGCCTCCAGACGGAGCCCCTCCTCGAGGGTCATGCCGAGCCCCTCGATCGCGGCGCGGCGGTCGGCGAGCATCGTCTGCTGGGGGAATCGCGCGATCCCCTCGGCCAGTTGCAGCGCGCGCTCGAGATGCTCACCCTCACCCACGAGCTCGTTGACCAGCCCGATCGCGAGCGCCTCCTCGGCGCCGATCATGCGGCCCGTGAGGATCAGCTCGAGCGCGCGGCCGAGGCCGACCACGCGCGGCAGCCGCTGCGTACCGCCGTCGATTAGAGGAACCCCCCAGCGGCGCTCGGGCAACCCGAACGTGGAGGTGGTCGTCGCGATCCGCAAATCGCACCACAGCGCGAGCTCGAGGCCTCCCGCCAGGCAGAAGCCCGCGATCGCGGCGATCGTCGGCTTGGACGGCGTCAGCCGCGTGAAACCCAACGGCCCCTCCGGGCTCTCCAGGCGCGTGGCGAAGCTCTCGATCGCCTTCAGGTCCGCGCCGGCACAGAACGAGACCTCGCCGGCGCCGGTGAGCACCAACACGCGAGCGTCCTCTTCGCCCTCGAAGCGCAGATAACAGTCGTGCAGGGCGACCGCGGTCTCGCCGTCGATGGCGTTGCGTCTGTGCTGGCGGTCGACCGTGACGAGTGAGGCGGCCCCCCGGCGCTCGTAGCGGACAGGCGGCGTGAGCGGCTCGCTCATCTGGGGCGACGCGCGGCTACCAGCCGCCCTGCCAGCGCCGATCTCCTCTGCGTGCCTTCACGGCCGCGAGGTGAGCCTGTTTACGCTTGTCCAGGCGCCGCTGAATCACGCTCATCGTGAACGCGAACAGCGGGAAGAAGACGATCAGGATGAATCCCGCGTTGGTCACGGCCTTGTCGCCGGTGGCGCCGTAGAAGCCACGCCCATCGTTGTAGGCGAGGGCGCTGGGAGCGGACACGGCCAGCAGCAGCAGCGCGAAAGTGAGGGTGGTGACCAAGCGGCGCATCGCAGCCGGGATGTTACCTGAGCGGCGGACGCGCTGGCCCTACGCCTACCATGGCTCAAATGGCAGTGCTGATCGCCTCCGATTTGCATAAGGACATGGCCGGCAGGCCCCTCTTGCGAGGGGTCTCCTTCAAGCTGGAGCGGCGCGAGCGGATGACGATCGCGGGGCGCAATGGCGCGGGCAAGACCACGCTTTTGCGCATGCTCGCGGGCGAGGAGTCGATCGACCGCGGCGAGCTCAGCTTCGGCAAGGGCGTGCGCGTCGCGCTGCACGACCAGCGCCCGCCGCGACAGCGAGGCATGGCGCTGCGCGACTACGTGCTGTCCGGTTGCGTGGAGGAGCTGAAGCTGGAGGCGGAACTCGCCTCACTCGAGCAGCAGATGGCCGACAGCGCCCAGGATGACGGCCTGTTTGACCGTTACGCCCGCGCGCAGGCGCGCCTGGAGGCGCACGGTGGCTACCTGTGGCGTGACCGCGCCACCAGCATGACCAGAGGGCTCGGTTTCGACGAGCAGGACCTCGACCGCGGCCTGGATACGTTCTCCGGTGGGCAGCTCACGCGTGCCTCACTTGCGCGCGCGCTCGCGACCGGCGCCGACTTGCTGCTGCTGGACGAGCCGACCAACCACCTCGACATCGAGTCGCTCGAGTGGCTGGAGCAAACCCTCACCGGCCTGGACGCGGCGATCGTCCTGGTCGCCCACGACCGCTGGTTTCTCGAGGCGGTCGGCACCTCTGTGCTGGAGCTCGAGGCGACCCGCTCACGCTTCTTCAGTGGCACATGGCACCAGTGGCGCACCGAGCAGGCGGCGCGGGAGATCGCGCTCGGGCGGGCGATCGACAAGCAGCAAGCCGAGATAGCGCGGATGGAGCACTTCATCGAGCGGTTCCGCTATAAGGCGACCAAGGCACGCCAAGCGCAGTCCCGTCTGAAGCAGCTCGCGAAGACCGAGCGCATCGAGCGTGACCCTCGCGATGGCAGGGCGCTCGAGTTCTCCTTCAAGGCCCCCGAACGCTCCGGGCGAGTCGTGTTTGAGCTCAGCGATGGCGTGATCGAGATCGGCGAGCCCCCGCGGACGCTGCTCGAGGGAGCCGAGCTGTGGCTCGAGCGGGGGGAGCACGTCTCGCTGGTGGGACCCAATGGGACGGGCAAGACGACGCTGATCGAGGCGCTCGCCGGACGGCGTGCGCTCGCCGCGGGCAAGCTCAGCACCGGCCACAACGTGAAGCTGGGCTATCTCTCCCAGCACGCTGAGGAGCTCGGCGCCGGCGGACATCCAGGGCAGAGCGTGCTCGAAGCGATACAGCGGGCCACGGGCCTCACACCGAACAAGGCGAGAGCTCTGCTGGGACGCTTCCTGTTCAGCGGCGTGGAGGCCGAGAAGCCCCTCGACGGTCTCTCCGGCGGCGAGCGCCGGCGCCTGTCGCTGGCGGTGCTCGTCAGCTCCGGCGCCAACGTGCTGATCCTCGACGAGCCGACGAACCACCTCGACATCGAGAGCCGCGAGGCGCTCGAGGACGCGCTGCAGTCGTTCGAGGGCGCGCTGCTGCTGATCTCCCACGACCGGGCGCTGCTCGATGCGGTCGGCACCCGCACCGTGGCGATCGAGGACCGCTCGCTGCACAGCTACATGGGGGGCTGGCCGGAGTATGTGCGCGTACGCGAAGAGCGCCGCGCGCCGGGCGCCGCCGCCGCGCCGCCGGCGGCCAAGCGCGCCACACAGGGCAAGGCGCGCGAGCAGGACCGACAGGGCAAGGCCAAGCCTCAGCCGGTGGCGGTGCTGTCGAAGAACCGTTTGCGTGAGCAGCAGAAGGCGGAGCAGCAGGTGGAAGACGCGGAGGCGCAGCTGCGAACACTCGAGCGGGAGCTGGCCGACCCAGCCGCCTGGGCGAGCAAGTACGAGGCGGCCAAGTCAGAGGCTCGCCACACCGCCGCCAAGCGCGCTGTGCAAGCCGCCTACGACCGCCTGGAGACACTGATCGAGCAATAAAACAGGCGCCAGGGCTCTCTGACCTGAGTGACGAGTACCCCGACGCCTGCCAACCAACCCTCGGTCGATCCATAGGATCGAATGGGTAAAGTCATTCTACAGCCAAGCTGGCGCTCCAGGCAAGCCCAGTTCGCCAACGACGGGATTAGAATCAGACTGATGATGGATCGCACGCGTCACCCGCGGAACATCGCGATCGTCATGCTGCTGGCGGCCATCGTGACCTTCCTGCCGGGCGCCGGCCGTGCGGCGAGAACGTTCGAAGCGGTCCTCCAAGCCGCGTTCGCGGCAGGGATCGGGTACTTCGCCTACAGGCTCTACCGCGAACGGCAGCTGAGTATCTATGGCCTCGGCGAGCGCTACCGCGCCGTGCTGTATGGGGCGCTTGGACTCACGGTAGTGGTTCTCGCAGCCAAGCAGCGCCTGTGGGAAACGGGCCTCGGCACGTTCATCTGGTTCGTGCTGGTGGGCCTCATCGCCTACGCGCTGATCGCCACATACCGCTTCTGGCGCACCTACTGAGAGCCGACGGGGTGCTGGGTCGGCGCTGGCGCGCCGACGGCCACACTCACCGAGGGTGGCTCGTATCCTCGAAGTAGATGGCTTCCACGACGACAGCCGAGTCCCCGGCCGGTGTGCGCGAGCGCTTGACCAAGCAGCGGCGTGCGCTGCCCGACCAACCGGGTGTCTATCTGTTCCGCGACGGCAAAGGACGCGTGATCTACGTTGGCAAGGCGAAGTCAATTCGCAAGCGTGTCGCGTCCCACTTCGCCAAGGCGCAGGTGCCGAGCAGCCCAGGGCACGCCGAGATGGTCGCGGGCGTCGAGCAGATCGAATGCGTGGTGGTCGCCAGCGAGTCCGAGGCGCTGCTGGCGGAGCAGAGCTTCATCAAGCAGTACCGCCCGCGCTTCAACATCCGCCTGCGCGACGACAAGTCCTACCCGTTCATCGCGATCTCGCTGGATGAGGCATACCCGCGGGTCTACTTCACGCGGGAGCGCCACCGCCCGGGACGCCTGTACTTCGGTCCCTACTCGAACGCCAAGCGCGTACGCGGCACGCTCGAGGTGCTCGCCAAGGTCTTCATGTTCCGTTCCTGCACCGGCCCGGAGCCCGGTCGGCGCAGCGGCAGCCCATGTCTGGACTACTACATCAAGCGCTGCGGCGCTCCCTGCGTCGGGTATGTCTCGCAGGAGGAGTACCGCCAGGCGATCGAGGGGGTCACCGACTTTTTGTCGGGACGCTTCAAGGCGATTGAGCGGGACCTCGAGGCGCGGATGCGCGCCGCCGCGCAGACGCAGGAGTTCGAGCAGGCGACGATCGAGCGTAACCGCCTGGCCGCGGTGCGGTCGCTGCTCGAGCGCCAGCGGGTAGCCAACGAGTCGGTCGGGACGCTCGACGCCGTCGCCGTGGCGCTGCACGGCAAGGACGCCAACGCCCAAGTGCTGCAGGTGCGTGACGGCGTGCTCTGCGGGCGGCAGTCGTTCTATCTCTCCAACGAGACCGAGCGCGGCGCGGCAGAGGTCACCGAGGAGTTCATGCTGCAGTACTACGGCGAAGGAGACACGTCGATCCCGTCGCTGCTGCTGGTCGAGCGCGAGGTCGCCGGCCGGCAGGCGCTCGCGCAGGCGCTCGAGCGGCGACGCGGCGGTCCGGTGGAGCTGCGCCCGGCCGAGCGCGGCGAGAAGCGTCGCATTTTCCAGCTCGCGGAGCGCAACGCTCAGCTGGCGCTGGAGTCCGAGCGCCTGCGCTCAGAGCGCGGCCGCCAACGCCGCTCGGAGGCGCTCGAGGGCCTGCAGGTCGCGCTCGGCCTCGACGCCCCCCCCGTCAGGATCGAGTGCTTCGACATCTCCAACCTGGGAGGAACCCACACGGTTGCATCGATGGTCGTGTTCGAGGGCGCTGCTCCCAAGAAGGCCCACTACCGCCATTTCACGATCCGTAGCGTTGAGGGCTCCGACGACTACGCGTCGATGGCGGAGGTGCTGGGCCGCCGTTTCGCCCAATGGGAGCGCCAGGCGGACATCTCCCCACACGACCCCGACTACGACGCGAGCTTCGCCGGGCTAC
>JANWLE010000025.1 GCA_025451035.1 Solirubrobacteraceae bacterium | reverse complement strand
CTCTCTCTCTCTCTCTCTCTGAACTGCATACCTTTGTTACTCAAAAGTCGACTACGCATTGATTGAACTCCCGATCGCGTTTCTAGGAACGAAACGCTCTGCTATTGAGATAAAAGGACATTGGCTCGGTGAGATTGAAGATGAGATTGATATATCGATGTTGTTAATTGATCAGCTCTCTAATTTGAGCTACCCGGGCGCGGTCTTCGACACGCGCCTTGTGTGTCTTTATGAACTCTGTGGTTGGAACTACAAATGCAAGCCCAGGGCGCCCCATGGGCGCCCTCTTTAGAACTAAACACGCACCCATCCCCCGTCCCGAGACGGAATTGGTCGCTAAACAAAAACCCTTGAAATGAACTCGACGAGCCTTGCCTAATGCCAAGGCTCGGAGATAAAACCTCTGCAAGTCAGCACAGGCGCCGTGAAAGGCGCCCTCGAATAACCGAGCTCAAGCCAAACCCAGAAGGGTCGGCGAGCAAACAACAGTTACCACAGACCTTGCTAACGCTAGGTCTCAGAGAATCTCAGACCCGCGAAGCGGTAGCTTCGCGGAGAAGCGGCCGAAGGCCGCGCAGACCAATCCGCTGGATAGCACCTTTCGCGGTCGAGACTTTTATGCCTCGCACGACCCCCATAGGTGAGAGCCGTAAGCCCACCCATCTAGCCAAGCGCAGCAGCACCACGTTCCCCAGCAGAGATGGCTCCGTCCTCGAAGCGAGCACGGACAGGCCTCGTATTAGCTCATGCCTAGCCTCTAGGCACCCCCTATGAAGCCAGCGACCCGCTCAGCGTATGTAGGGCCTGACACGCATTCGCGTTGCCAATGCACGTTCCCCTCTACCTCTCCGTAGACCTGCTCTCCCAACATGACCGTGGCCATAAAGACTCGGCTTTTTCCAGTCTATACGACTCTTGGTTTTTCTGTCAACGGCTTAGAGCAGTTTTGGCACGAAAGCCTTTATTTACTGGTCTTTTTGCGTAGGCGAGAGCCGCTAGATGCGAGCGCTTGACGCGAGCTAGACCTATTTCGATCGCAGAGAACCCACGCAGCGCGCCCGTATGCTGGCCTGGAAAGGCGAGAGGTCCGTTAGCGCTCCGCCCGTGTGCAAGAGACTTCTAAACGGTCCGTGCGACTTGGGCCATTCGAGAAAACATGTCGACGCAGAGCCAAAAAAAGCGCAATAGCCCGAAGCCTCTACCCCGGGGACGCAACCGGCTAGCACCAGCGGAGGTGTTGAGCCGGCAGCGCCAGCGCCTTATCGAAGCCATGCGTCAATCCGTAGCTAAGAGCGGCTACAACGCCACGTCTGTCAGCGACGTTGCCAGCCTGGCCCATGTAGCCCGGCCGGTGTTTTACAAAGCGTTTCCCGGCGGTAAGGACGAATGCTTCCTTGTTCTATATGACGGGATCATCGATGAAATCCTCGCGGTCGGCGCCAAGGCATACAGCCCTAGTGGTGGTCTCCCCGGCGTCGAGGCGGCTCTGCGAGCCACCGCAATGCACCTGGCCAGAGACCCCGCAGCCGCCAAGATCTGCCTAATCGAGATCACAGCGCTCGGCACCGCCGGCCTCAAACACCGAGACGCAGTACTGACGCGGCTCGGCGATCTTTTGCACACAGTGCTGGGCGCTGATCAGCCCAACGGCAGCATCTCGTCAACAAAGCTGCGGGCCCTCATCGGCGGCTGCTACCAGCTCCTATATCTCACCGTTGCCGAAGAACGGGCCGCTGAGCTTCCCGCGCTGGTACCGGACATGTTGTACATGATGCTCGCGTACGGTCTCACCCCCTCGCCCCCGACTAGCCCCAAGGGCTAGCGGGTGACGATCGCATCGAGCGTGTCTGCGCGCCCGCCCAGAGCAAAATCAGCACCGGGCCCCGAGGCCACGGTTCGCTCATCTCAAGATGCGGCAACGAACGAGCAGCAGAGCCGCATCCTGCGAGCAACTCAACAGACCATTGCCGAACACGGGTATGCAGCGTCAACCGTCACCGAGATCATCGCCCGAGCCGGCATCTCCAGCAAGACCTTCTATAAGCATTTCGCCGACAAGCTAGACGCAGCTCTTGCTCTCATGCATTTGATCGTTGACGAAGCCACGTCGCGGATTGAGAACTCGATTGACCGCCACGCGCCGTGGCCCGAGCGGGTGTATTCGAGCCTCGAATTCCTTCTAGCCCTCTTGGCTGAGAACCCACAGATTGCGCGGTTTGTAGTCGTTGAGATTCAAGCTGCTGGCCCGAGGGCACTTGCTGACTACCACCGCCTGCTGCGCCAATATGCCTCGTCTCTCGAGCCCCGCGCCACCGAGATGAGTGGCCGTCTGCAATCACGACCAGGGGTTGCCGACCAAATAGCAGGCGCAATTTCTCAGCTGCTTTATGACAATATTGTCACCAGTCAGATTGCCGATCTGCCTGACCTTCTCCCAGATCTGACCGAGATCGCGCTAGCGCCGTACATCGGGCCTCAGCGCGCAGCCGCGTTTGTGAATAGCCACGCCAAGCGCGTGAACTCGGTCTAACTGACAGCCCGCGCAGGCCAGCCACTAAGGCTGAACACGTCCGTCAAAGCCTGTAATCTCGTGGAAAGATCGAGGGATGTATAGCCGCGCCTCGCCTTCGCTATTTGGTACCGGCCAGCCCGAGACTCATGAGTCGCTTGAACGCCAAACAGTCCATGCACCGACCGCGCACCACAGCAGATGGGCGTGGCGAACCTGACCGTCGCCAGAGCGTTTTGCGCTCGGCCACGGCAGTGCTCGCTAGCCGAGGATACGCTCGCTGCACGGTGCGCGAGATCACACAGCTTGCCGGGATCGCGCGCACAAGCTTTTATAGCCTCTTTCGCGACAAGGACGACGTACTTAACACGATACTGGAAGAAACTTCGAGTCACATTATCTGGAGCATGCAAGCCGCACAAGCTTCTGCTCAAGAGTGGCCCGACAAGGTCTACGCCGGCCTGCACGCAATGCTCGACTTCTTTGCAAACGATCCCGACCTGGCGCGTGTCGCATTTGTCGAGGCCCAGATCGCCGGCCCCAAGGCAGTGTCACTAGTCCAAGGCGCCATGCGCCAGTACACCGCAAACTTGGCATCCGCGTTCTCGACCGAAGGTGAACGGCTCACGGCGCCCCCTCCTACCGCACCAGAGCAGATTGCCGGGGCGATCTACTTCACACTGTATGACGCTGTCGCGCGTGGCAACGCTAGCCGTCTGCTAGACCTGCTGCCCCTCGTCACGGAGATCGCGCTCTCCCCTTATCTGCCAGCAGATGAACTACAGGTCCTGCTCGATAGGCATCAGGCCGATGGACCCTGACACAGCTCGAATGAGCGTTCCTGGCGCAGCGGTCGCCTGAGAGTCACTCACCAGTTGGCCAGCGGCGCGTTTTTTGCCTTGAGCGGGTTGCCCTTGCACGGCCGCTGCGCCTTGTACCACGGCGTGGCTCAGCGCGTCCTGCCGCGTCTATGGCCCAGAGCGACACGGGCGTTTGCGCCGAGTCTCGCACGCTCCCGATCGCGTGAGGGTTTCCGCCGGCATCGCACCAAGCTCTGCGGATGATCCGCGCCGAACCGGGTCGCGTGCCGGCAGCCAGCCAGCGATTGATCGGCTCATGCACAACCTCCAAATCGCCACCCGATGCCAGCCACACCCGGTAGACATATCCGGCTACCGGTGTGCATGCGTGGGTCGAAAGCCACTGACACACCAGATCACGTACGAGCTCCAGCTCACCTCCGACCTTCAGCCAACCGTAATAGACGAATCCAGCTGAACCAGTAGTACCGTGGCATGCGAGCCACCTGCGAAGGGGCTCCCGGATTACGGCTAACTCGCCGCTCCGTTCTAGCCAGTCGTGGTAGATGCCGCCGGCGTGGGGTGAATCACCGTGATTCTCCGCCCACTTGCGCAGACCCACGCGGATGAGATCCGGCTCGCCTCCTGCCTTCAACCAAGCCGAGTATATGTACCTGGCATCTTCGAGAGCACCGTTGACACCAAGCCAACTCCCGATCGGCCTCCTGACGAGCGTAAGTTCACCGCCGCACTTCAACCACCAGCTATAGATCGTAAATGTCGAGGGCGCGGTGGGCTCGCGCGCCACCGCGCCCTCGACCCATGCACGCACGACCCCGGCTTCGCCTTTGCGTTCTAGCCAGCGCCGCGCAACAGCACCCGCTTGATCACCGCCCGTGTGGACCGCAAGCCAACGCCTGATCGGCTCTTGCAACAATTCGAGGTCACCACCAGCTTCGAGCCACGCTCGATAGAGAAAGTTGGCGTCGGCGCGCTCGCAGTGGCAAGCTAGCCATGCGCGCATGCCATCGCGTACGAGCCCGGTCTCACGGGTTGTTCGCAGCCAATCCCAATACACAAACCTGGCGATCGGCTTGGTCCCGTTACTCGCGATCCAGGACCTAACCGCGTCACGGACCAGAACGATCTCACCGCCCGCTTTTAGCCACGCGGTGTAGACAGATCGAGCGTCGGGGAGGTCGGGATTAGAAACTGCAATCTCTTCGACCCAGTCTCTGACGAATTCGATACGACCTTCCAGCTCAAGCCAGCGTCGACACAGTACCTGCGCGTTGCTGCTACGCCCATGCGACTGAAGCCAGCGCCTGACTGGCTCTCCGATGTAGCTCGGGTCGCCATCCGCTTCAAGCCAAGCCATGTAGAGGACGTGCGCCTCGGGTATGCGGCAGTGAAGCGCGAGCCATGCCCTGATCGCCTCACGCACGACCCCAAGATCGCCCTTCGCGTTCAGCCAAGCGATATACACGAACGATGCCTCAGCAGTCTCGGCGTGGGAGTCAAGCCAACGTTCGATCGGCTCACGAACGAGCCTGTAGTCACCGCCTGCTTTCAGCCAAGTGCCATAGAGGAAGCGCGCGCTGTTCATGTCGTAGTTGCGCTCTAGCCACCGGTTGAGCGGCTTGCGAATGAGCTTGTGTTCGCCACCCGAGCGCAGCCACGCTGTATAGACGAAGCTAGCCGAGGCGAGCTCTCCGTGCGCTGCCTGCCAAGCCTTGATCGGCTCACGCACGAACTCTCGATCACCACCCGCGTCCAGCCAGGCTCCGAGCACGAATTGGGCTTCCTCGTGGCTGCCAGCGTGCTTGGCCAGCCAGGCACGAATCGGCTCACGCACGAACTCTCGGTCACCCCCTTCCTCGAGCCACGCGACATACACATAGCTCGCCTGCCCAACGTTTTTGTGAACACCCAGCCACGAGCTGATCAGACCACGCACACAATCGATGTCGTCGCTCGCTTGAAGCCACGCCGGGTATACAAAACCAGCGTTTTCAGTAGTGCCATGACACTCCAGCCAGCGCTCGAGGTGCTCACTGACGAGGTCTAGCTCGCCACCCCGCTCGAGCCATGCCTTGTATACGTAGCTTGCCGTTATCGACTCGCCGTGATCGGCCAGCCAACGGCGGATCGGCTCGCACACCAGATCCAGCTCGCCGCCAGCGCTCAGCCACGCCTTGTACAGATACTCCGCGTCAGGTTGCTCTCGGTGCCTAGCCAGCCATTTCTGCAGTGGCTCACGTACCAGCCCGAGATCACCACCCAGCTCCAGCCAGTCACGATAGAAGTAGCTGGCAGAGCGCTCATCACCATAGGCCGCCAGCCACGGCTCCATCTTGTGACGAACACGGTCTAGCTCGCCGCTGGCGAGCAGATCGTTGATAGTGGGCTCAAACGCTTGACTCACGCGACTATCCGAAAACACAAAGACACAGTCATTAACCGACGGTCGCGATCAATCGGGACATATCGGCGTCGTGATCGAAGCACGCGTCCGGCCCGCTCGCCGACTCCGAGCTCGTTCGAGGGGCCGGTGAGTTGCCCATACGGTTCGCATCATCAATCCACCGGAGCAACCAGGCTGTTGTAGCGCTAGCTCAGGAGCTCTCCCATTGGACCGGAGGCCAGTTGGACGTTACTGATCGCGTCATGTGGCGCTGGCGCGGTAGCGCTGTATTTGCCCTGTTGGGCATCTGGCCGAGCCGTCCACCCGTCAATCCGGTTGGGATCTGCGGACGATGCCCAGGGCGAGAAGCTCCCGGGGCGAGTACGCCCTGACTTCGAGCGTGAGACAGTCCTCGAGCGAAGCAAAGAACATTCCGCTCTCAGCGTCGGGCTGGGACACGACCCGCAATAGACGCTGGCCATCTGTGAGATAGGTGTCGACGGCGAGATGCTTAGCCGCAGTCGGATGCCCGAAGATTGGATTTCGCGATGTGGGTTCCATCAGTGAGAAGTGTCAACGAGCGGATGCCCGGGAACATCCGAGTGGTTGTGTGTCTCGGCAGCGGAGGACTACGTAACCGCAGGGATAGTGGCGAAGAACCCCGGGCCTACACCGCAACGACGGGCACGTGCTTGCCCGTCAGCGACACTACGACGTGAACGCCACGGCGCTCAGCCGCTGCTTTGAGCCGTCGCAGGAGGAGATCCTTGGCGGCCGGCCATTCCGAGCGAAGGATTGAGTAGTGGACGCTGTAAGGCCAGCTACCATCGCACCGGCGCATCTCATGCAGGTGGACGCCCTCCTGATCGCGCCGAGTCGTTCGATTGCACGCTGCGAGTGCTCGTTGCGTATGTCGGTGCGTAGCGAGACTCGCTCCAGCGAGATCGTCTCGAACGCGTGAGTCATCAGCAGGAGCTTGCCTCTAGGTTACGCCCGGTCCGCAAGTAGCTGCGGCTGAGCCATGTAGAGCCGATCTCCACATGCGCATTCTTGGCATCGAAGTCCGAATAGGAGGTCGACCCGAGCACTGAACCTGTCGCTGTATCAAGCGGGTGCTATTGCGCGGCGCTGGCTAGAACGCAAAGGCGAAGATGTCCTCGGTGTCGGCAGCCGCCAGCAGGCCGCTGCCATGCTCGAGGCGCAGCGGCTCGCGCATGGCGAAATCTCCCTTGAGCTCGACGGCATGCATTGGATGCATCGCCGGATCGTGTTGGGTATAGGTGAGACCTGTATTCACACGTCTCACCTATCGCACGTCGACCGAGGCTCGACCGCCTGTTGGCTGGGCGACCACTCGTGTCTCGGCCATACGCACCAAAAACGGCGGCCGCAGTCGCCGCTATTTGACCGCCGCGTATACCTCGTCGAGCAGCCGCTGGCGATCGGGTAGGTCGAAGTTCTCGGCTAGGTATCTGTCGGTCTGCTCGCGCGAGTCGCCACTCAAAGCCATGTTCAGCGCTACGAGTCGTGCGCCGTCCACATCACTGCTCGCCTTTGGCTGTGCGGGCGCATGTGGTTGGCTTTGCGGCTCGTTCGGAGCGGATGCGGAGATGTCGGTCTCGCGGTGAGCTGGACCGGGGCCCGACACCTGTGTGCTGGAGCCCGCGACGGCTTGCTCGTATGACTCTCTCATCTTCGCCTCTGCTGAACGGAGATCACCGAGCAGGCGGCCCACCCCCTCTCCGAGACCTGCAAGGAGATCGGTCAGCTCGCGGTCAATCGCCTCGATACGCTCGTGCAGCTCGGCAGTGAGGTGCGCCACTTGTTGAACGTACGTGTCCGCTTGAGCGAGAGCCCGCTCACGAGTGGAGGCGGCGTCGCGTTCGGCCTCCTCCCGCACCTGGTGTGCGTCCGTGCTCGCCCGCTGGGTGATGTTCATCGCGCTCTCCTCGGCTGCCTTGAGGATGCCTTGCACCTGGCTGCTGGCGGCCGCAGCGAGCGAGTCCTCAGCGCTCGGACTGTGGCGGCGGAGATCCTCGAGGGCGGCGGCTAGCTCTCGCAGGTGCGCATCGACCGCCGTCTGGTCGTATCCCTTTCTGGCGAGCGGAAAGTCGTGTCTCTCGATGCTCTGGCGGTCGAGCTTCACCGTGCCTTCTCTCCCCTCTGCGGTCGGTTTCCCTGGTGAGCGCCTGCAAGCCTAGCGGACCTACCGTTGGCTCCACGGCGCACAACAGAGCGAGAGTTCGAACGCGAACTGTGGAGGCGTTTTCAGACAGCGTCGCCGGCCGGCAGCTCGCTCCGCATCTCGCGCAGGTCCCGGCGCAGCTCGCGGAGCTCGTCGCGTAGCTGGGCCGCATACTCGAAACGGAGATCCTCGGCTGCGGCCACCATCTCCTCCTCGAGCTCGACGACCAGTCGCTCGAGCTCGTGGGCTGGCAGCTCGCCGCCCTTGCGTTCGCGGCGGCGCCTGCGTGAGCGGGGGACCTTCGATTCAGATTGCAAGAACTCTGCGATGTCGGATATGCCCTTGACGATCGTGGCGGCGGTTATGCCGTGCTCCTCGTTGTAGGCGAGCTGTATCTCGCGGCGTCGGTTGGTCTCTCCGATCGCTGAGCGCATCGCCTTCGTCTCCTTGTCCGCGTACATCACCACGGTTCCCTCCACGTTACGGGCCGCCCGGCCGATCGTCTGGATCAGCGATGTCTCGCCGCGCAGGAAGCCCTCCTTGTCAGCGTCGAGGATCGCCACGAGCGACACCTCGGGCAGATCCAGCCCCTCGCGCAGAAGGTTGACCCCGACGAGGACGTCGTACTCGCCGAGGCGCAGATCGCGAATTATCTGGATGCGCTCGAGCGTGTCTATCTCCGAGTGCAGATAGCGGACCTTGAAACCCATCTCCAGGAGGTACTGCGAGAGGTCCTCGCTCATCTTCTTAGTGAGGGTCGTGACCAGCACCCGCTCGCTGCGCTCGACTCGCTTGCGGACTTCGTTCATAAGGTCGTCAATCTGGTTGCGTGTCGCCCGCACCTCGACCACTGGGTCCACGATCCCTGTGGGCCTGACGATCTGCTCCACGGTCCGTTGCGAGCGAGTGCGCTCGTACTCCCCCGGGGTGGCCGAGACGAACAGCAACTGCGGCGTGATCGAGAGGAACTCCTCAAATGTCTGTGGACGGTTGTCGAGCGCGCTCGGGAGGCGAAATCCGTAATCGACGAGCGTACGCTTGCGCGAGCGGTCGCCCTCAAACATGCCGCCGACCTGCGGCACGGTCTGGTGGGACTCGTCAATCAGGCAGATGAAGTCATCCGGGAAGTAGTCGATCAGGCAGTAGGGCCGCGCGCCGGGAGCGCGCCCGTCGAGGATCCGCGAGTAGTTCTCGATCCCCGAGCAGAAGCCGACCTCGCGCAGCATCTCCATGTCGTACTGGGTGCGTTGCCGCAGTCGGTGCGACTCCAGCAGCTTGCCGTCTGACTCCAGCTGCTCGCAACGCTCGTTCAGCTCGCGGCCGATCTCGGCCACCGCGTTCTCGATCGTGCCCTCCTTGACGTTGTAGTGAGTGGCCGGCCAGATGGCCGCGTGCTCGATGTCGTCCTCGAGGATCTCGCCTGTGAGCGGGTCGAAGTGCTGCAGGCGCTCCACTTCGTCGCCGAACATGATCGCCCTGAACGCTGTCTCGGCGTACGCTGGGAACACCTCGAGCGTCTCACCGCGGACACGGAACGTCCCGCGCCCGAGCGCGGTGTCGTTGCGCGTGTATTGGATTGAGACGAGCTTGCGCAGCAACGCGTCACGGTCGATCTCCTCACCTCGGCGCAGAATCTGCATATTCATCTCATACGTCTCCGGCGACCCGAGGCCGTAGATGCAGGACACCGAGGCGACCACGATCACGTCACGGCGGGCGAACACGGCGGCTGTGGCGGCGTGACGCAAGCGATCGACCTCCTGGTTGATCGCGGAGTCCTTCTCTATGTAGAGGTCCCGGCTGGGTACGTACGCCTCAGGCTGGTAGTAGTCGTAGTAGGAGACGAAGTACTCGACCGCGTTTTCTGGAAAGAAGGTGCGGAACTCGTTGCACAGCTGGGCCGCCAGCGTCTTGTTGTGGGCGATCACGAGCGCCGGGCGCTGCACCGCCTCGATCACCCCGGCCATCGTCATCGTCTTGCCGGTGCCGGTGGCACCGAGCAGCGTCTGGAAGCGCTCTTTCGCTTCGATGCCCTCGGCGAGCGCGGTGATCGCCCGTGGCTGATCGGCGGTAGGTGTGAATGCTGGATCTAGACGAAACGGGGGCATCGCTGAATGCTCGCTCTACGTTAGCGGCCGAACGCCGCTGTATGGTGCGGCCCGGATGGCGCCGCGGCGCGCTATGGGCTTACGCCCAACTGTTGGGCATAGGTGTCCCTGTAGGCCTGCTGCGCGCCAAGCACCTTTTGCACGTACGCGCGGGTCTCGGGGAAGGGGATCGTCTGGGCGCTCAGCTGCGCTCCTTGCGCACGGGCTTTGGCCACCCATTCGTCGACGTTCGTGAGACCCGCGTTGTATGCGGCTAGCGCGAGCATCTCGTCGCCTTCATAGTGGTCCAGTAGATAGCGCAGGTAGTAGCTGCCGTAGGCGACGTTGACCGCCGGTGTCGCGAGATCCGACGTCTGGAAGCGAGCGCCACCGGAGAGATGAGCCAGGAAGTGGGCGGTCGAGGGCAGTATCTGCATGAGTCCCTGCGCGCCGGCCGAGGATGGCCGCGGGTCGAACTTTGTCTCGGCGTAGATGACGGCGGCTATCAGCGCCGGGTCGAGATGCTTTTCCGCGGCCTGCTGGCGGATCACCGCGACATCCGCGAGCGGGAGCTCGAGGCGGTGGACGGCGCTCCCGAGACGTGCTACGACAGCCCATAGCACTAGCGCCACAAACGCTATCGCGACGACCGTCACCAGGCCCCTGCCCCGACGCGTGGGACGGTGATGGTAGCGCGTGGCGGACGTCCGCCTTCGGGCACTCGGCTGATAGGAGCTCGCGCTCACACCTGTAGCTTGGCACGGACGG
>JANWLE010000024.1 GCA_025451035.1 Solirubrobacteraceae bacterium | reverse complement strand
TGTTCGCCGGCGCGTACGCCGCGATCGGCTACCAGGTGATGATCGTCCAGCACGTCGTCGTGTTCGACGCGCTCGACCGTCTCTCGCGCGCGTTCTTGGTGTGGCACGACGCGCCGCCGAAGCTCGCCGTGATCGGCTTCGACCTGCCGCCGGTCGGCACGCTGCTGTTGCTGCCGGTGACGCTCATAAAGCCGGTCGCGACCTCGCTCGTTGGGCTGGCGTTCTCGAGCGCCGCGTTCGCGGGCGGCGTGATCGTGCTGCTCAACCAGCTGCTCGCGCGCTGCAGCATGCCCCGCCTGATGCGCTATCCGGCGCTCTTGCTGTTCGGCGCGAACCCCCTGTTCGTGTTCTACGCCTCCAACGGCATGCCGGACATGACCTACCTGTTCTTCCTGACCGCGACGCTGTACGCGCTGCTGTCGTGGGTGATCAGCGGCTCCACCCGCTTTCTGGTGCTGGCCGGCATCGCGCTGTCGATCTGCGCGCTGACGCGCTACGAGTTCATCATCTGGGCGCTGCCGCTGACGCTGATGATCGGCGCGACGCTGATCCGCTGGCAGGCCACCCGCGGCGAGGTCGAGGGGACCGCGATCGTGTTCGCCGTGCCGCTCTGCTACGGGCTGGGCCTGTGGAGCTTGTTCAACGGCCTGATCGTCAAAGAACCGTTCGGCTGGGTCGGCGACGGCGTCGGCTCGCTCGCCGTCAACTCAGACCAGGTCGCGCACGCGCCCAGCGCGAGCCTGCACGTCGTCGCGACCCGCCTCGGCGAGATCCTGACCGGCTCGGCGCCGCTGGCGATCGTGGTGCTGCCGCTGCTGTTGCTCGTCTTCCTCTCGCGGCGGGAGGAGACCTCGCTGTGGCTGGCGGGGCTCGTCGCGCTGGCGCTCGTGATCGTCGGCGCCGACGCGCTGCTGTCGGGCAAGGTCAGCGTGCTGACGCTCAGCGACGGCCTGACGATCGGCCTGGTCGCGTTCGTCGGCGCCGCCTGGATCTACCGCTCCTCCAACGGCGCGGGCACCCCGGTGTGGCTGATCGCGCTGGCGCTGCTCGCCGCGACGCTGCCACTCGCCTGGCAGCGCATGCAGAGCTACCCCTACCAGAACCAGGAGCAGGCGTTCGTGCGCGCGCTAAAGACAGGCGCAGACCAGGAGGGCACGAGCTCGATCGGCGGCTACCACGTCGGCATCGCGCCCGAGGTGCGCATGGCCGACTACATCGACCGCAACGTCTCGCTCGGCCACGCGATCCTCACCGACAACGCGCAGAGCTACGCGGTGATCCTGCTCAGCGGCCGCCCGCAGCTGTTCTTCGACCGCGTGCAGCGCGGCGACAGCGTGTGGAAGTCCGTCAGCGAACGCCCCTACGGACGTGTCGCCTACATGCTGATCGCCACCCAGGCCAAGCACGATCTGCTGCGCAGCCTCTACCCGGAAGCGACCAACGGCACCGACCCGAGCTTCCACGTGCTGTATCGCACGTCCCGCTACATCCTCGTGCAGGTGCCCTCCCGCTCGCCGACCCTAGCCACGGCCGCGGCGGCCGTGGCCGGCACGATCCCGGGGACGAGCGCGCAGTGAGCGAGACCTACGGCAACCCACCGGGGGCACACCCCGACCCCGCGCAGACGCTGAGCGCCGCGTTCGCGCGCCAGATCGAGGTGATCGTCACCACCGCCGAGCATGCCGCGAGCAACCTCGCCCACGAAGTCGAGGACGCCGCGACCAAGCGCGCCGCGGAGATCATCGCCGAGGCCGAACGCGACGCCGCGCGGGTCCTCGAGGAGGCGCACCGGCGCTCCGGCGACTATCTCACCGCCTCGCGGCGGCGCATCGACGAATTCGCCGCCGAGCGGATCCGCCGCCTGTCGGAGCTGACCGACGGGCTGATCGAGGTCGCCGAGGCGATCCAGCAGCGCAACTCCCAGGTCGAAGAGATAAACCGCCGGCTGTACGGGCTGATCAGCAGGGTCGGCGACGCCGCCGAGAGCGTCACGCGCGAGGCGGCGCAGCCCGGCCCGCAGCTCGAGGACCCCAGCCCCGACCACGACGGGATGCTCGAAGGCCTGCCCAGCCCGCCCGCCAGGCGCCCAGACACGGAGCTACACCCCTCATGAGCGCGCGTCGTCCAGCGGCGCTGCTGGCCGCGGCGGGGCTGCTCCTCGCCGGCTGCTCGAGCGCCGCCAAGACACGCACCACGACGAGCACCTCGGCCGCCAGCGGCACCGAAGGCGCCGCCGCTGCCGGCGCGAGCGGCCAGGGCGTGGGCGCGCAGGCGCTCAGCCGCCCGTTCGCGAGCTCGAGCCCGTGGAACACGACCGTCTCTGGGCAGCCGAGCGACCCCCGCTCGCAGAGCATGGTCGCCCTCGCCTCCCAGCGCCAGGACATCGAATACACCGGCGGCCTTCAGCCCCGCGTCACGACCCGCACGATCACAGCCGGGCTGTTCATCAACACCGACCGCTGGAGCGACACGATCGCGCAAGGCGCAGAAGGCGTGCCGACCAGCGTCGTCTGCCGCCAGCAGATCGCCTACTGCGGCGACGGCGCGCACCTCAGCACGCTGAACATCCCCGCCGCGGTCAGCCCGCAGCCGCAGTACGACGGCTGGATGACGGTGCTCGAGCCCTCCGCCGGCGTCGCCTATGACCTCTGGCGCGCGCGGCGCTCGAGCGACGGGCACGTCGTCTCCTACCAGTACATGCGCCGCTGGAGCCTCACAGGGTCCGGCTACGCGCCGCCCGGCAGCGCCTCCGCGCGCGGCTCGGGACTGCCGCTGTTCGCCGGGCTGATCACCCCCACCGACATCCAGACCGGCAAAATCGAACACGCGCTGGCGATCTCGCTGCCGGGGCCCGCGCGCGGGCGCTACGCGCCGCCGGCGTCCGCCACCGACGGCGTCGGGCCGGAAGCGTCGCTGCCGGAGGGCGCGCGCATCCGCCTGCGAGCCGACTTCGAGCTGGGGCGGCTGTCCACCGGCACCGATGCGCGCGCGGCGCGCGCGATCGTGCGCGCGCTGAAGCTCTACGGCGCGATCGTCGTAGACCGCGCGCGCGTGCCGACGCTGTATGCGCAGCTCAACTACAGCTGGCAGACCCCGCTGCGCGACTCGACCGGCAAGCTGATCTACGGCAACGGGCACGAGCTGCCCGCCGCGCTGCAGGACATAAATGGCCAGGGCGTACCGCTGCTGCGCGGCAACGAGGTGCAGTCGCTGCGCCTCAGCGACTTCGAAGTTCTGAGCCTGCCGGGGGAGCTCAGCTACCCGCCGCCGGAAACCGCGAGCCCGGGCGGCGAACGATGAGCCGCCCGCCTCAGCGCAAGCGGACGGTGTGCGCTCGGCGCATCGCCCGGGCGTCGGCTCCCGTGCTGCTCGCAGCGGCGCTGGGCGGCTGCGGCGTGAGCACGCGCACGCCGCCCGCCGAACGCGGCACCGACATCGCGCGCAGCGAAGCGGGCCCCGTCTTCTCCTCGCGCCCGCAGGGGACGGTGCTCGCCGAGGGCGCGCCGCTGGACGTGCTGACACCGCTCGTCTCAAAGCCGTTCTCCGCCCGCGGCTCAGGGGCCGTGTCGTTCACCAAGACCACGAGCCAGCAGTCCTTCGCGGACCTCTGCAGCGGCCGGGTCGACCTGATCGAACCAGGCCGCGTGAGCGCCCCCGGCGAGGCCGCCACCTGCGCCCGCAACCACCTCACGCTGCTCGGCCCGCTCGACGTCGCCTGGGACTCGCTCGTCCTCGCCGCCAAGAACGAAGCCGACATCGGCGGCGACTGCCTGAGCACCCAGCAGGTGCGCGACATCTTCCGCGCCGGCTCCCCCTACACCAACTGGAGTCAGCTCGGCTTCGCCGACGTCCCCCTGACGAGCGCCGGCAGCCTCTCAGAACCCGTGTCCGACGAACTGTTCGCGCGCAGCGTGCTGGGCCAGCCGACGCTGTCAGCCGCCGACCTGCGCGAAAACTTCACGAGCACCCAGAATGCGACCGCCACCCGCCGGCAGATCGTCGGCAGCGACCGCCAGGCCCAGGCGCAGGCGGCCGCCCGCCACGAGCGGATCGTGCTGCGCGCCCAGACCGACGCCGAACGCAAACGCTTCGTCGACGCCGCGGTCGCGAGCGCCGACCGGCGGGTGCTGGCGCAGATCGCCGCCACCAACGAACGCAACCGCAGGCTGAAGGTCAACGTCAACGCCGAAGCGCTCGACCGCCACAATGCGCGGATCGACGCGGCCGCCAAGCGCGCCGCCTCGCAGCGCGCTAACACCCAGTTCGACCTGCTGCTCGGAGAACGCGTGGCGAAGGCGACCGCGCCGCTGCTCGCCCGCGCGAACGTGCCCGGCGTCATCGGCTTCGTGCGCTTCACCTACTACGAGCAGTGGGAGGAGCAGCTGCGCCCGTTCGAGATCTGGGCGGCGGGCTCCTCTCCGGGCGCGCAGGGCGCAGCGCAATCACCCAACTGCGTGTTCCCCTCAGCGCAGACCATCTCGAGCGGGCACTACCCGTTCGCATTTCACCTCGTCCTCTACACCACCCGCCAGGCGCTCAAGCGCGGGGTCGTGCGCGACTACCTCTCCTATCTGCTGACCAACGAGCAGGCGTACGCCGCCGGCGCCGGGCTCGTGCCCGTCACCGACCGCCAGCGCAACAGCGACCTGCTATCGATCGGCCTGCAGCCGCCGCTGAGCGCCACCAATACCGGCAAGGCCTCTGCGAGCGCCACGTCGAGCTCGCCGGCCCCGAGCGCGCCGCAGCCGAGCGCGAGCCCCGGCATTCCCGGTGTCGGCGTGAGCGCAACCCAGGGCACGGGGGCAAGCGCGCCATGAGAGCACGCCTATCCACGCTGCTCGCGCTCATCGGCTGTCTTCTGTGCTTGGCGCTCCCGCTCGCCGCCGCCAGCGCCGGGCGGCCCCCCAGGCACCCAGGCGCCCACAATACGGCCAGCCCGCTGCGCGGGCCGCGCGGCGTGCACGGGCCGGCCGGTCCGCCAGGCACGGCGGGCGCCACGGGCGCGCCTGGGCCCGGGCCGCAGCTACAGAGCATCTCGATCGACTGGCAGAACAACACCTATGAAGGGCACGACGTGGCGACGTTCACCGTCCCGGGGATCGGCACAGGCGAAGTCCAGTGCAGCCACGACACGCAGTGGATCCGGCTCATCCCCTCAGACCATGGCGCCGACACGGAGATGTGGGCGGCGACCGTGCACGAAAACAAAATGGCGGTCCGCGCCGCCGCGCGGCGCTCCTTCGCGTGGGGCCCCGACTACTATCTCGGCCTCAATCAGGTCAACGGCACCGAGCCCGAAGCGCACGGGCAGATGCGCGGGATCATCAGCACGCGCGGGGAGATCGGCGCCCTCGCGCCGACCGGCCTGGCCGCGCCCGCCACGTTCACCCTGTCCTGGTACTGGTCCTTCGCGGATACCCAGTCAGCCCGCTGCTATGTCACGGGCCTCGTGGTGACGGGGAGCTGAAAGAGCGCATGCTCAAAAGACTGCGCGTACGCCTACCCCTCTCGCTGCTCGCGACCGCGCTCCTCAGCGCGCTGGGCGGCGGGCTGACCGCGGTCCTGCCCGGCTCCGCGCTCACCTCCGCACGCCCTGACGCCAGTGTCGCCGCCAAGCACAACAAGCCGAGCAAACACGCCAAGAAAACCAGCGGCCATCACCGCGTGAGCGTCCGTCGCGGCCCCCCGGGGCCGGTCGGGCCCGCCGGGCCAGCCGGGCCGCAGGGCCCCGCCGGTGCCACCGGGGCGCCCGGCCCGCAGATCGCCGTGTCGCTGCAGGTCGACTGGCGGGAAGCCTCGAACATCCAGGGCCACGAAAGCGCGTCGGTCGCGCTGCCGGGCATCGGCACGCTGTCTGCGAGTTGCACGCTGCAGGCACAGACGCTGACGCTCACCCCGGCGAGCTCCACCAACCGCACCGTGCTCGACGCGAGCACCCTGCAGGGCGAGGGCAACCAAGGCGTCTCCTCTAACGAACGCCGCGAAACGACCGGCGAGCCGACCACGCTCGCGCTGCCGCCGAACGGCATGATCACCGCGACGGTCAGCCTCGAGCCGATCGCGGGCAACGGCGGTGAGCAGCTCTCCTCGCCGGCGATGCTCACGCTCTCCTCCGAATACGAGCAGAACGGTTCCTCCGGCTCAGAAGACTACTGCTACATAGCTGGGCAGATAATCCAGCAGCAATGAGCGAGCAAGGCAGCGAGAACCCTGGGGAGAGCACCTCGAGCGACCCCGCGAGGCTCGCGCTGGAAGAACAGCGCGCGCGCTTGGCGCAGGCCGCCGCGCGGCTGCGCGCAAGGATCGACGAGGCCCTCGCCGACGAATGCCTGTCATCCGACCAGGCGCCGCCTCACGCCGAGCCCGCGCACGAGCCGGTGAAGGACACCCCCGCCGAGCCCCGCGACGCGCGAGCGCCGAGCACCTTGAGCAGCGCCCAGGCCACGCGGCAGATCCTCGAGCGCGCGCAGCGGCTCGCCCGCGAGAGCTCAAGGCCAGCGGCCGAGCCCGCCGGGCAGATCCCACCCGAGGAGCAAGTGAGCGAGACCGTCGAGCCGCCGGCGAGCGAGCCGCAGCCACAGCGCGAGGACTGGACCGCGGCGCTGCTCGAAGACCCCAAGCGGCCCTCCCCAATGCGGCCTGAGGCGAACCCGCAGGCACCGATCCCGCCTCCGCGCGCAGCGCTCGGCGCCACCCCGCCGTGGCTGCCCCGCGCACTGCGGGAGATGACCGCGCACGACCCCGCCTCAGCCGGACGTCTGCTGCTGTCGCTGCTGCCCGCGCACAGCCTGATCGAGCCCCAGCGCAACCTGCGCTATGACCTCTCGATCGAGGACGTCGGCTGCCTGGCGGTGACGCTCAGCGACGGCGAGGTGAGCATCACCGAGCAGCCCGCGCCGCGGCCGAAGGGAGAGGTCGACTTTCAGATCAGCGCGACGCTCGCGGGCCTCGCGCTGCTGCTGGCGGGCAGCCGCACCAAAAGGCTCCTCTCGCGCGAGCGGACGAACGTCACGCCGACACGCGAGCGGGCACAGACACTGCGTCTGCTAGCAGCGACACCGCTGGGGATACGGGCGCTTCACTCGGCCGGAGTGCGGCTTGACCCGATGCTCGCCTACCGGGCGCTGGCGCTCTCGATCGAGCCGCAGTGGACCGCGCGGCACCGCTTCACGCTCATGCACGAGGTGGAGACCAGCCCCTCGCACCGCTGTTGCGTGTATGTGGACGGGGAACGCCCGGTCTCGGTGCTGGGACCCTCCCGCCACACGCACGCGAGCGTGACCGTGATCTGCCCAGCCGAGCTGTTCTTGCCGCTGCTGGCCGGCGAGCTGACGCGCGAGACCGAGCGCAAGCTAGTGCACGGCGACATCGACGCCTTCGCCGCCCTGCAGGATTGGATCGCCCGGATCGAATGGGCCGGCGCCTACGGCGGCTGAGGCCCCACGCCGCAGGGGCAGAGCCGGCGGTACATGATTGGCGCCGCGCGCCTACGGCAGTGCGATCGCGCCCGCGTGCGCGTAGGCGAGCGCCCGCGCGCGCAGGTAGCCGCCGTCGTCATCGGCGCTGTATGAGCGCAGCTTGTTGCCGTCGATCGGGGGCGGGTTTGTGACGCCGTCGTGCGCCGCGTCGCAGGCGCAGGTGTCGCCGGCGAGCGCGCCCCCGAACAGCAGCGCGATCACCCCCGCCTTCGCCAGGGCGCGCAGGTTGCGGTTGTGCGGCGACGACAGAAGCCACTGCACGTGGTTGTCCTGGTAGTGATGGGGTGTGTTGTCGAGCGCCCGCATCAAGGTGTTGCCGACCGGGATCTGCCACAGCACGATGTGCTTGGCGGTGAGGCGCACGAAATCGGTCAGGTAACGCAGCTCGCGCGCATAGTCGCCGGCATGCCACCAGGAGGCGCCGTGGTCCTTGAGCACCACTTCGCTATAGGCGGCGTCACGGTTGGACAGTTCGCTGAAGACGACGTCGAACGGCGCTTTCAGCGAGCGGTAGAAACGGGCCGAGCGCGCCGCGAGGCG
>JANWLE010000023.1 GCA_025451035.1 Solirubrobacteraceae bacterium | reverse complement strand
CGCACGGACACGAACGCCTTCCTGGTGCAGTGCAGCGCCCACCCGGACGTACACCTGGTCACCGAGCGCCACCGCGAAGAGGTGCATGTCGTGGACACGTTCCTGTATCCCGCGAAGGAAATGGCGCTGCTGGTGCGCCGCGAGGTGAAGCACCCCAAGACGCTCGGGATCGTGCCGGCCGCCAAGGGATACCTCGACCTGACGCGCTGGGAGCGGGTGGTGGAGGAGCGCGCGAACCCGATTGTCGAGCAGCAGCTATTAGAGGGCAAGTACGACGCCGGGGTCACGCTCGCTCACTACGCCAGCGAGTATCCCGCCGAGCTACGCGTGGCGGAGCGTTTCGGCGAGGTCGAGACGACATGGGTCGTCTACGGGCGCAGACGCCGCTACCGCGGTCAGCTGATCGGTCACCGCATACCGTGGCTGTTCACCGGCGAGCCGGAGCCGACCGAGTCCGAGCCGGCGCTCGTCGACTAGCGAGCGGCTCGTGGCGGACCACTTCCAGCAACCGCGGCCCGACTCAGCCGAGCGTCAATACCCGGGGGTGAGGGTGGGCGAGGGCTACGCTGTCGGCCACCTCGACGATCTCGGCAGTGGAGATGGCTTTCGCAAAGTCCGCCGTGGCCTGGGCGTCACCGCGTTCGGGGTCAACGCGCTCGTGCGCCAGCCCGGGTATGAGACCAAATGGCATTACCACGACGTCCAGGAGGAGCTCTACTTCGTGCACAAGGGCGCGATCGAGATGCACTTCGGCGACGGTACGAGCCACCGTCTAGGGGAGGGCTCGTTCGCCCGCGTGGACGCCGCGACGGTTAGGCGCATCCGCGTCCTCGGCCCAGGCGAGACGGTGTATGTCGTGGCGGGCGCCGCCGGCGGCTACGTCGGCCACGACGGCAAAACACCGCAGGGCATGTAGCGTTCGGGCAGCACGGCCCCGCGGGCCTGTGCTGTCGCCGACGACCGGGAGGAATTAGTGCAACTGGAACTCGAGGGCAAGGCCTTTCTGATCACGGGCGGCTCGGCCGGCCTCGGCCGTGCGCTCGCAAGGACGCTCGTGGGCGAGGGCGCGAGCGTCGCTCTCTTGGCCCGCGGCGCAGAGCGCCTCGCGGCCACAGCCGAGGAGCTGCGGGAGGCGGGCGGCGATGTGCTCGAGCTTTCGGGCGACGTCACCCGGCTCGAGGATCTCGAGCGTTTCGTTGAGCTGGCACGCGAGCGCTTCGCGCGAATCGACGGTGTCGTCAACAACGCTGGCACGCTCGCGGCCGGCTCGTTCGCCGAGCACGACGACTCGGTCTGGGAGGCGGACCTGTCGCTGAAGCTGATGGGCGCTGTGCGGCTCACGCGCGTGGCCCTGCCCGCGCTGCGCGAGTCAAAGGGCGTGGTGCTGAACACGCTGTCGATAACAGGCAAGGCGCCGGAGGCATACACCACCCCCACCTCGGTGTCGCGTGCGGCTGGGCTGGCGCTCACGAAGGCGCTCTCGCGGGAGCTCGCGCCGGAGGGCATCCGCGTCAACGCGGTCCTGATCGGCGTGATCGAAAGCGCGCAGCTGGAACACCGCGCGAGCCTCGCGGGCGTTCAGCCCGCCGAGTACTACAAACGCATGGTCAGCGACGCCCGTATCCCCCTCGGGCGTGTCGGGCACCCCCACGAGTACGGGGATCTCGCGGCGTTCCTGCTGTCGCCGCGCGCCTCCTATCTAACCGGCGCGGCCATCAACCTCGACGGCGGTCTCTGCCCGCTCGCCTGAGTCGCTCTTGGCGCGCGGGGTGGCGAGCACCAGCCCCTGCAGGTGCGGCACGAACGTGATCGCGCTCTTGCGCGGCCGCTCGGCCGCCGGCTTGACCGCCCGCAGCTCCAGCTCACCCAGCACGGTTGAGATCACCTGCTTCATCAGCATCTGCGCGTACGGGGCGGCCAGGCAGCGGCGCACCCCGCCGCCGAACGGAATCCACGTGTACGTCCCCGCCGCCCGCTCTAGGAACCGCTCCGGGATGAACTCGAGCGGTGCCGGGTAGATGTCGGGCCGGCGGTGCACCAGGTGCACGCACGGCGCGACCGTCGTCCCCGCCGGGATCGCATAGCCACCCAACTCCATCGGCTCAAGGATGCGGCGCACGACGATCGGAGCGGCGGGACACAGGCGCATCGTCTCCTTGACCACCGCATCCAGGTACGGCCCGTCGGCGCCCTCGATGTCAATCTCCGCGCGCAGGCGCGCGAGTGCTTCGGGGTGGCGCAGCAGCCGCTCAAAGGACCATGTCAGCAGGCCTGAGGTCGGGCCGTCGGTCAGGAGGGTGACGAGTTCGTCGCGCAGGTCCTGCTCTGTCATCGGCGCGCCGTCCTCATACCTCGCTTCGGCGAGCATCGAGGCGACCTCGGCGCGCTCGCGCAGCTGCGCCTCGGGCAGTTCGCGGCGCAGGCGCACCTGCTCGAGCACCGCCTGCTCGACGGGCCTGATCACCTTCTGATAGCCGGTGTTGGTCGCGAACCGCCTCGGCCCGGCGGCGGCGAGCAGCCGCAGCCGGCGCGGATCGTTCATCCAGGCCGTGAGCTCGCCCAGCAGCTTGCGCAAATGACCCAGACGCTCGTCCTCCAGCTCGCCGAATACGACCCGCATGATCACCTCAAGCGTCAGCTCCTGCATGCGCGGCCACAGCACGAACGGCTCGCCGACCGGCCAGCCGCCGGCCTGCCGGCGGGTGACCTGCACCATCATCTGGGCGTAGCCGTCCATCCGCTCGCCGTGGAAGTGCGGCAGCATCAGCCGCCGACGCCGCACGTGCTCGGGCTCCTCGAGCAGCATCACCGAGCGCGCCCCGAGCAGCGGCCCGAGGATCGAGTTCGCCAGGCCCACGCCGAGCGTCGCGTGCTCGGCGGTGAACACCCGCTTGACGTCCTCTGGGTCGGCGAGGATGACCCAGGTGCCGGAGTTGCGCACCCGCAAAGTGAACGTGTCGCCGTAGCGCCGCTGGCAGCGCTCCAAAAACGACAGCGGCCGGCGCAGCCAGGCGACGGCCTGCAGCGCGCTCGGCAGACGCGGCCCCGGCGGCAGGCCGATGCGGGTCGAGTGCGAGATATGCGAGCCGTGTGTGCTCATATGTCGTGGCGGCGCGCCGCTTACTGGCTAATCTTGCCAGCGCTCGCCCTTAGTGCTAGCTTGGCAGCTTGCGGCCAACTTAGGGGCGTTCGATGTGCCGGTTTGGGTTGGCGCTGACCGAGCACCAGTACCTTAATCGGTGAAAGGGCCGGACTTAAAATCCGGTGATCCGGGTTCGAGCCCCGGCTGGTGCATGCGCTGCGCCCAGAGGCGCACGGTTCGTGCCTGCCCTCGCCGGGCGACCCTACTCTTCAGGCTCGCTCGCTGGCTCTCTGACCAGCTCGTCCTCCAGGCGGCAGCTCGCGTCGATCAACAGCTCGCACAGCGCCTCGGTGAAGTCGATGGGCAGGTTCGCCTCGCCGCCCTGCTGCAGGTAGCGCGCCCTGACCTCCTGCACGCGCTGCGGCTGCATGACGTCTATCTGGTGCTCGCGCTTGTACTGGGCGACCTCGCGGCAGACGCCGAAGCGCTCGCCCAGCAGCCGCAGGAGCTCGCCGTCGATCTCGTCGATGCGTCCGCGGAACTCATCCAGACCACTCATTCTCCACCTCCATTTAGCAGACCGCTTGCGAACGAGTGGCTGCACGCCGCCAGCTCGGCGAGCGCGTAGCCGCCCTCCTGCACCACGCAGACCGGCAGCGCGCATGCCGCGAGCACCCCGCCGATTGCGTGGAATATCTCGCTTGTGAAAAGCCACGTCCCGTGTGGGTCGGCGGCGATCGTGTCGTAGCCCAAGGACAGCACGAGCGCCCGGCCCGAGCGCGCTGTCTCACTCACCATCAGCTCGAGCGCGCCCAGATAGGTGGCGGCGTCGGGAGCCAGCTCGAACTCGACGAAGCGCTCGCCGTCGTTCGGCGTGATTTCCCGCCACGGCACGTTCTCGAGCGTCGAGGCGTGCAGGGAGCAAAGGCTCACCCCGCTCATATGCTCGACGATCGCCGAGGTGCCGTTGGGGAAGTGGAAATCCAGGTCGAGGATCGCGACCGGCTCGAGCCCCCCCTCGCATAGCGTGTGCGCGGCGGCCGCCGCGTTGTTCAGGTAGCAGTAGCCGCCCATCCAGTCCGGTCCGGCGTGGTGGCCGGGCGGGCGGCACACGGCGTAGGCGTATCGCTCGCCGGCGAGGACACGCTGCGCGGCGGTGATCGCTGTGCGGGCGCCCTCGAAGGCGCTCGAGACGATGCCGGCCCAGACGGGGCTGTCAGCCAGCAGTTCGGGCGGCGACCACTTGGGCATCAGCGTCGGCTCGTCCCAGTCGACCGCGCTGAGCATCCGCAGATACTCGGCGTCGTGCAGCAGGCCGATGACGCGTTTGACTTCCCGCGGGTCGGCGTCGGCCGGGATCGACCTGACGCGCGGGTGGCGGGCAAGCCCGCGCCTGACCTCGCAGGTGCGCCTGCTGTCGTCGTACGAGCGCATCCGCCGGCCGTGACGGTCGAGGATCCACGGCGCCGAGTCCCCGTCGCCGGGCCGCTGTTCGATCATCAGGAGCTCACTCATCCAAGCAGGCGCCTCATGCGCATGCCCACCTGGGTGAAGCCGCTCGCGGCATAGAAGGCGCTCGTCGCCTTCAGCCCCGCGAAGCTCTCGCCCGGCAGGCCGACCTCTATGCGTGAGATCCCGCGTGCGCGGGCGAGCTCGAACAGCGCCTCGAGCAGCCGCCCGCCGATCGCCTGCCCGCGCCAGTCGCGCTTGACCCACAGCTCCTCGATCGTGCCGTAACGGCCAGGGATGCGCACCGCCGATGAGAAGCTCGCGCCGAGATAGCCGACGACGGTCCCGTCCTGGGACTCGGCCAGCAGAAGCGCGCCGCTGTCGGGGTCCTCGAGTATCCCGAGCGCCGCGGCCCGCAGCTGAGAGGGCTCCGCCGGTTTGCCGCCGAGCTCTGCCAGCAGCTCACATGTGGCGCCCGCCACCGCCTGCGCGTCCACCGGGGCGGCGAGACGCACCCGCCATGCGGGGCTCGGCGCGACCGCGCCTTGGGGGGTGCTCGCATCGCTCATAACGCGTCTGCCGCGAGCGTCGGCTCGAGCTCGATCGTCCATGCGTCGGGAGCGTCACTGCCCGTGACGGCCTGCGCGATCGCCGCCATCGGTGCGCGCGCCTTCAGTAGCAGCTCCCGCCACTCCTCCTCGGCGTCTGACTGGATCACGATCGCGCCGCCCGCGCCGATCGTGGTCGCCCATGGGCGCATCACGATCGTGCGGATCACGATCGACAAATCGACGCTTCCGTCCAGGCCGAAGTAGCCGAGCGCACCCGAGTACACACCGCGCGCCTCGCGCTCGATGTCGTCGAGAATCTCCATCGTGCGCAGCTTCGGCGCGCCGGTCATCGACCCGCCGGGGAAGCAGGCGCGCACGCAGTCAACCGGCGAGTAGCTCATTTCCAGCACGCCGGTGACGTTCGAGATCAGCTGGTGGACGGTCGGGTAGCTCTCGACGACCATGAAGTCCGGTACGCGCACCGTGTCGACCTCGCACACGCGGCCGAGGTCGTTGCGCAGCAAGTCGACGATCATCAGATGCTCGGCGAACGTCTTCTCGTCTTCGAGCAGGCTCGCCCGCAGCCGCTCGTCGAGCGCCGGGTCATCCGCGCGGGGGGATGTGCCCTTGATTGGCCGCGCCTGCACGCGGCGGTCGCGGTCGACCGCGAGGAAGCGCTCCGGCGAGGAGCTCAGCACGCTCACCTCGCCGAGTCGCAGCAACGCCGCGAACGGCGCCGGGTTGCGTCGCCGCAGGATCCGATACGCAAGCCACGGGTCGGGTGAGGCGTCGGTCGAGATCTGGTCGGTCAGGCACAGCTCATAGGACTCCCCCGCGTTCATCGCGGCCTTGCAGCGCGCGATGTCCGCGAGGTACTGCTCGCGCCCGCGGCCAGAGTGGAAGACAACCTGCCCGGACGGGGGCTCTTGGGCGGCGGCGCTCGCCACCGGCTCATCAGCGGGCGCTGCGAGCAGCTCACGCACGCATGCCTCGGCGGCGGCGAGCCACCGCGCCGCGTCTGGCTCCTCACCCTGGCAGAGCGCGAGCAGGTGCGTCTTGTCGTTCGTGTGGTCGATCGCGACGATGCGGTTGGCGAGCATCAGCACCGCGTCGGGCACGTCGGAGTTGTGGGTGTTCGGCGAGCCGCCGTCGGCCTTGCACTCGTAGCCCAGGTAGCCGACGAAACCGCCGACCAGGCCGGGGACGCCCGCCGGTGGCACGAGCGCGTGCTCGGCCAGTTCGCGCTCCAGCACGTCGAAGATCGAGGCGCGCTCGCTGCTCGATCCGTCGGCGCGATGGACGCTCACCACCCCGGCGTCGACGTCGTATTCGAGCAGCAGGCGATTGGGGCCCATGCTCGCGCCGAGGTAGGAGCGTTGCGCGAGATTGGTCGGGGCGTCGGCGCTGTCCAGCCAAAAAGAGTGCTCCTCCTCGGCGAAGAGCCGCGCGAAGGCTTGCTCGGCGTCGACGGCACCGTCGAGGGTGCGCAGCTCGACGCTCATGTCCGAGTCGGCGCGACGCTTGCGAAAGCGCCTGGGCGGCACGAGCGGCATGTTCAGGCGCCGGCGGCGCTTCGGCTTGTGTGCGGCGGCGAGCGCGTAGAAGTTTTCAAACAGCTTGTGGCCGTATTCGCCGGCGACCGACTCGGGGTGAAACTGCACGCCCCACAGCGGGCGGTGGGCGTGCTCGATGCCCATGACCACCTCGTCGTCGGTCCACGCTGTGACGCGGCCCTCGGAGCCGAGCGAGCCAGTGACCGCGAGGGAGTGGTAGCGCACCACGTCAAAGCCCTGGGGGATGCCAGCGAACAGGCCGCTGCCGGTGTGCTGCACTTTGCTGAGCCGCCCGTGCATCGCCATCGGCGCGGTCTCGACCTTGCCGTTGAGCATGTACCCCAGCCCCTGGTGGCCGAGACAGACGCCCATCACCGGGATCTCGCTCGAGCGCAGGATGTCCGAGCAGACACCGAAGTCGTGCCAGCGTTCCGGTCGCCCGGGGCCGGGCGAGAGCACGATCGCGTCGAAGTCCCAGCGCGAGAGCGCCTTCCAGGTGACCGTGTCGTTATGCACGACGATCGGCTCCTCGCCGGAGACGGCGGCGAGCATGTGGAAGATGTTGTAGGTGTAGGAGTCGTAGTTGTCGACGAGCAGCGTGGTCACAGCCTGACCCTCCCCGTCACTGTCGCTGGCTGCGCGGGGCTCATGGGCCCGTGTCCAGTCCCAGGCCGCGGGCCGAGCGGTCCAGCAGGGTATGGACGACCCGTTCGGTGTGGCTCGAGCGCTCTCCCTCCAAATACCAGCGCGCCAAATGGCGCAGGTACTGCGCGATCGGCGCCACGTCGAAGCGTTCGACGGCGAGACGCAAATGGCGGCGGTAGATCTCAGACTGCACCACCGCGAAACGGTAGTCGGGGTCCTCGGCGGGACGGTGCACATCGTGCGCCTGGCGGTTGCCGTGGCGCGCGCGGGCGCGCGCCAGCTCCCAGCCGAGGCTCTCGGTGTCGTGCAGCAGCTTCTCCGGCTCGAAGTCCACGCGCGGGGTAACGGGGTAGGGCAGGAAGTAGCCGAGCGCGATGTGCGCGGGGATGCGTTCCGGCGAGGGGTGCGACTGGCGCAGCTCGCGTGAGCCCTCCAGCGCGTCGAGCCGGGAGTCGATCCACTTGATCAAATCGTCGATCAAGAGCGCCCCCTCGCTGGAGGCAATCGCGCGCTTCTGACGGGCGACCATGCCGTGGAAGATGTCGCGGGTCGGGTGCACGCTGCCGTTGGCGCCGGTGAGCTCGCTCATCAGCTGGTGGATGCAGGCGGCGTGCGAGACCCACTCGGTTCCGCAGATCTGCAGCGTCGTGACCCCCTCCAGGTCCGGCGCCGCCATCCAGTAGGCGACCGAGCGCATGTGCTGAGTGGCGACACCGTCGGAGCGCACCAGCGGCAGCTCGCGCAAGTCCTCGACGCCGGTCGCGTAGATGACGACGCCGTCGTCGCGGCGTTGCAGGCGCCCGTCGCGCAGGCCGGTGGCGGTCAGCTCCGCGGCGTCGGCGAGGAAATCGGACTCGAAATAGACGCGGTCGAAGGAGATGCCCAGGCGCGCGAGCGTCTTGCGCTGGCCGGAGATGACCCATGCCCGCGTCTTAAACCACAGCTCGAGCGCCTCGGGCTCTCCCTGCAGCACGCGTTTGAGCAGCTCGTCGGCGGCGTCGTTCTGCAAGCGCAGCTCGCGTGTCAGCGAATCCTCAGGCTCCTCGATCTCCTGGTCGGCGAACAGGCCGCCGGAGGCAACGTAGTCGGCGTAGCAGACACCGACGAAATGGTCTGACTTCTGGTCTGCGTCGGGCCAGGACTGGGCGTGGCGGCCGCTCTGTATGACGCCCGCCATCGCCTCCCCCATAGCGCGGCCCGAATCGGAGATGAGGCTGCGCCGCTCGACCTCGCCACCAGCCTGCGCCAGCGCCGAGGACAGCGCGTTGCCGATCGCGAGGTTCCGCAGATGCCCGACGTGCAGCGCCTTGGTCGCGTTCGCGTCCCAGAACTGCACGGCGAAACGCCGGCCGCGCGCGAGGTCGGCCAGCGACGCTTCGGAAGCGCCGCCCGCCTCGAGCGTCGCCCCCGCCGTCTCAATCCAACCGTCCTTCACGCAAACCTCGACGCGGCTGCCGGTGCGCCGTACGCTCTGCACCCACGGTTTCTTTTCTATGCGTTCGAGCGCCCGCAGCGAAGTGGTGTCGTTGCGCCACTGCGGCGAGCGTGGCACCAGCAGCAAATCGACGCCGGGCGTGGGGCGTCGCGGCGCGCGCGCAGCCCACGGCGATCGTGTCCCCTCATCCCCCGGATCCTGCTCTAGGTAGTCAAAGAGGTTGGTGGAATAACCCTGCAAACCCATTGCTTAGCTTGAGGATAGTGCCCGCCCACGTAGTGGGCGCCGTTGCGGCGGCTGGAGCCGACCCATCTAGATACCGCGGTTTACGTGTATCCAGCCGCTGCGGCTGGCGGGCACGCGCCTGCCTTGAGCCCCATCTCGGAGCCAGTAGAAACGGCTTTCAGCAGCGCATCCGCGAGCACCGCGAGGCAATCGGCAAGCTGAGAGCCGAGCGGCGCGAGCTCACGTTCCGCCGGTGCTCTGTCACCCCCGGCTGGGTGGGAGCGGAAATGGCCGAGGTATTCGACGAGCCGAACGGGTGCATCGACGATCACCTCGCCGAGCCCGGGCGCTTCGCGGGCTGCGCAGGCTCACTAGAGAAGCCAAGCCGCCGCCGAGGCGCGATTTCAGCTTAGCTTTACCCCGGAGTCCTAAGGTAGCGAGCCTGGTGAGGCGACTGTGGAGCAGGCGATGAGCGACGGGCGGCGGCAGTGACGACATGGAGAGGACCCGAGCTGGCCTTCTCGCGCGCCACGTCCCGGCGCGAACGGACACGCACGCGATGAGCCCTCCCAAGGAGCCCGACAGCCCGCGCAGCGCCAAGGCGAGCAAAAACTACCGCCTGCAGCAGAACCCGCTGCTGGCCAAGGCCGCCAAGGCGCCGCAGGAGGCTCCCGTTGAAGGCAAGGGACGATCCCGCCCGCGCGCGGAGAGGGACTCCAAGCGCGGACCGAGGTCGAGGACCCACGCGACCGTCGAGCTTGTCGTGATCATCGCGGTCGCGATCGGCCTCGCCCTCCTGATCCAAGCGTTCGTCGTGAAGCCGTACAAGATCCCGAGCGGATCGATGGAACCGACGCTGAAGGTCGGCCAGCGCGTGCTGGTCAGCCGCATCGGCATGCACTTCGGCGGCCCGAAAGTCGGTGCGATCATGGTGTTCCACCCGCCCAAGGAAGCAGGCAACGAGGTATGCGGCCCGCAACCGCACATGGTCGCGCCCGGCGGCTCGGCCTGCGCGGTCGGGACAGAAGAAGAGGACACCTCCAACAACTTCATCAAGCGTGTCGTGGCCGGCCCCGGCGACACGCTCTACATCAAGGAAGGGCACGCCTACCGTAACGGCAAGCGCGAGAGCGACCCCTACATCCGCCCCTGCGTGTCGCGGCAGCCGACGTGCAACTTCCCGGTCGCGATCACGATCCCGCCGGGCCACTGGTTCATGATGGGCGACAACCGCGGCAACTCCGACGACAGCCGCTTCTGGGGGTCGGTCCCCATCAACTGGATCATCGGGGAAGCGTTCTTCACCTACTGGCCCCCCGACCGCATCGGCTTTCTCTAGGCGACGCGAGTCGCTTTCAGCTCAACGCGCTCGAGCGACTCGACGACGACGAGACCGTCGCCTACCAGGCGGCGCTAGTGACCAGCGAGCTAGCGAGCAACGCCATCCGGCATGCCGTCACGCCGTTCTCGGTCGTTCTGAACATGCGGGGCTCGAGGTTGCGGATAGCGGTCGGCGACCGGCGGCGCAGCGCAGCCGAACGCAAGAAGGGATTTCATCGCCCGCACGCCGTGCGGCCTAGGCGTGGTTGCCGCGCTGGCTACGCGCTGTGGCGTCGAGGACACGCCGACAGGCGAGGTCGTGTGGACCGAACTGCTCGCGTGAGGGCGCTCGCCGCCGTGGGCTACTCCTCTGGCTCTCCGCGAGTCGCGCCGCCGAGACTGCCCAGGACCATCGCCTCCGCCATGCGCAGCAAGCCGATCGTGGCGTGCGGGCGCGCTTCGCTGGAGCGCACCGACAAGTCCGAGCCGTGCGGTCCGAGCACCTCGACGATGGTGCACACGTTTCCAATTTCGCAATCCTCGCCGTAGCGCCCTTCGAGCGCCTCCATCTGCGCCGCAACAACCTGCCCGATCTTGCTCTGATCGAATGTCATCGCCGTCTCCTCGCTCGCCGCCGTAGCGACCCCACTCTACTGCCAGGCGCGCCGAGGAGACCGCGGCCGTATACGACGTCCGCCACTAGAACAATCGTCGAGTTCGGTTGCCATTGGTTTCATTTCGGGTAGCGCAGGGCTTATCGTCGTCACAAAAGAACGACACTGATCGTCGTCCTTTTAGGGCAGCCCAGCCAGATGAGCGCGCCAGACGACATCCACGGCGCTCAGCGATTCCCCAGACTGCGGGCGCTGAGCCATCCAATCCCAGTACCAGGGCCGCCGGGGCAAGCCGCGGCTGACGTCGCGGTCAGCCACATCGAGCAGGCCCCCGAGCTGCTGAAGTGTGTTTGGAGTCACGACGGTGGCTGTGAGGCGCGCATCCCGGTGAACCTGGTGATGAAGCCGTGGGAGCGCCAGGTGAGCCTGCGCGACACCCCAGAAGGGTTCTTTCACATCACCTGGCGCGGCGACACGTGGCTTGCCTACGGCGCAAGCGACGGTTCGGTGCGCGGCGTCTACTGCCCCACGCACACCGCGATGCGCGCCGGGCGCCAGGAAGACGCCAGCACGGGCGCACCGCTACACGCCGCCACCGTGCCCTAGGGGACTGCGACTCGGGCGAGGGCCAATGCTTGGCACGGCGCGCACCGAGAGCCCGGTCGACCCTCTCCGCTCCCCGGACGCCAGCGCTGGCGCCCTCAAGTTCGCGGCGAGCAGCGCCGATATACAGCCGAACGCAAATCAATGGGCGGGGACACACGATGTCTACAGGGGCGCTCACAACCAGCTACACGCCACGTGGCTCGCGCGGCTCGCGAAGCACGCGCGCATTTCGCGCGGGCGTGCCGTGGGTGGGGGCGCCTCCTCGCAGCACGACCTCGCCGGGCCGCCTAATGGATAGTCATCGTGGGATCGATACTCGCAAACGCATCGCACCAGCCCGCGCCGTTGCCCTGCACCCGTCCAGTTGCTCCGGGTCTGGCTGATCACCGCGATGATGTCTGAGACGGTGACTCGACGGCGACGCATGTGGCCGCTGGCCGCGGGCGTGATCCTGCTCGCCGGCCTTGCGATATCAGTCAGTGCGGCGCTGGTCAGGCGCTCCAACGTCCGCTTGGCCGAAAGGCAGAGCTTCCGCGCGACCGCCGCCGACATGAAGGCGACAGTGGCGGTCGGCTTGCGCCGCGACACCGACTTCTTGACGACGCTGCGCTCGCTGATGACGATGCAGCCACACATGACCGCCGCTCAGTTCGGTACCTGGTACGAAGAGCTGAATGGCCGCTCGAGCCAGGTCGGCGGGCTCGTTACCGCGAGCGTGTCGGTGGTGTCGGCACGGGAACTGGCCGCCTTCCAGGCGCGGCGCATGGCCGACCCAGCGTTGCGCAGGCTCGCGCAGGGAAGCGGCGCGATCACCCCGCCTGGTGCGCGCAAGCGCTACTGCCTGCTGTCGGCGATCATCAGCCGACTGCCGGAAAGCCCGCTGATCCAGCTCGCCACCCACGCCGACTGGTGCGCGACGGGCGCCTCGGCGATCCCAGGCACCGCGCGTGTGCTCTCAAGCGAGGCCGCCAGCGGCCAGCTGTCGATCGCTCCGCCGACGCTCGGGACCTCCTTCATCGGCACGGCCGTATACCGCCGCGGCGCGGCGCTGCGCACAGTGGCAGAGCGCCGCGCCGCGGTGATCGGCTGGATCTGGAGTTCGCTCGACACATCCGCGGTGATCGGCACGGCGCTCGGCACCCACCACGGTTTCTCGATCTCGCTGTATCACCAGGATCCCTTCTACGGCCTGCAGCTCATCGCCAGCGCCGGCAGGGCCAGCGCGAACGCGACGCAGCCCTACCGCTCGACGCTCGAAATCGGCGGCAGGTGGATTGTGCAGATCACCGGCGCGCCGATCTCGAGCGGCGCGAGCGCGGGCGCGCAGACGTTGTTCGTGCTCGTCGCCGGCCTGCTCATAACGTGCCTGTTGGTGACGCTCGCCTCGATCCTGATGCGCTCGCGCGAGCGTGCGCTCGGGCTGGTTGACGAGCGCACTGGCCAGCTCCGTCACCAGGCGCTGCACGACGCGTTGACGGGGCTGCCCAACCGTGTGCTGGCATTGGACCGCGCCGAGCAGATGTTCGCCCAGGCTCGGCGACGTCACGCCACGCTCGCCGCCTTCTACATCGATCTCGACACCTTCAACCACGTCAACGACAGGTTCGGTCAGTCCGCCGGCGACCGGGTGCTCAAGGCTGTCACCGCCAGGCTGTCGAGCGTCGTGCGGGAGGCCGACACGGTCGCGCGGCTCGGCGGCGACGAGTTTCTGATCCTGCTGGACGACGCGTCGCTGGACTCGGGCCCGCAGCGCGTCGCCGAGCGCCTGCTTGAAGTGCTGCGCCTGCCGTACGAGACTGACGGCAAGGGCTCGAGCGAACTGTCGGTGACGGCGAGCATCGGCATCGCCTACGGCCTGTATCACAGCGCCGAGGAGCTCCTGCGCGACGCGAGCGTCGCCGTGAACGAAGCCAAGGCGGCGGGACGCAACCGCTACCTGGTGTTCCAGTCGAGTATGCACGCGGCGGTGCACGATCGCGTGACGCTGGAGATGGATCTGGCGGGGGCGGCGGAGCGAGGCGAGCTGTTCTTGCTCTATCAGCCCGTGTTCGAGCTGCGCACCGAGCGGCTGGTGGGGGTCGAGGCGCTGCTGCGCTGGCATCACCCGCAGCGCGGGCTGCTCAGCCCCGACGAGTTCATCCCGATTGCGGAGGAGAGCGGCCTGATCGTGCCGATCGGGCGGTGGGTTTTGAGCGAGGCGTGCCGGCAGGCGGCCGCGTGGCGGGCAAAAGGCCACAAAATCGCCGTGTCGGTGAACGTCTCGGGCCGCCAGCTCGACAGCGAGGATCTCGTTCCTGAGGTCGGACGGGCCCTGGCCGAGGCACGCCTGAAGCCGAGCGCGCTGATGATCGAGGTGACCGAGACGACGATCATGCGCGACACCGAGGCCACGACGCGGCGGCTGCAGATGCTCAAGCAGCTGGGTGTGCGTGTCGCGATCGACGATTTCGGCACGGGCCACAGCTCGCTGGCGTACCTGCGCCAGTTCCCCGTCGACGCGCTGAAGATCGACCGCTCCTTCATCACCGGCATCGCCCATTCACGCGACTCGACGGCGATGATCCACATCCTCGTGCAGCTCGGCAAGACACTCGGCCTGCAGACTGTCGCGGAGGGCATCGAGGACCGTGCCGAGCTCGAGGTTCTGCAGCGCGAGGAATGCGGCTACGGGCAGGGCTACCTGTTCGCCCGCCCGTCGGAGAGCAGCGCGATCGAAGAGATGCTCGCGCACAGCAGGATCACGACCGCCGCCAACGGGCACGGCGCTCGTGAGCGCGGGCGCGCCGTGCCGCTGCGCAAGGCGTAGGGAGAGCACACCCTGGCCTCACGGGGCCGCGGGGAGCACTGCGAGCGTGCGCTCACAAGCGGGCAGCTCACCGAGCTCAAAGCGCGGGGAGCGCAACCGCTCGGGCTCCCCGACGCGCGCCAGAAAGTCACCGGCGCCCTGCAGAAAGTCGATTCGCTCGGTGCGGTAGTGCATCGGCACGACCCAGCGCGGCGAGAGCCGCGTTGTGATCTGGCCGGCCTGCTCACCGTCGATCGTCGGACCGCCGCCGACAGGCAGCAGGAGCAGGTCGATCCTGCCGATCGCGCTGGCCTGCTCCTCGCGCAGCTGGCTTTGACCGAAGTCGCCGAAATGCGCAACGCGGACGCCCCCGAGCTCGAACACGAAGATGGTGTTCGGCCCACGTTCCGTGCCGGCCGCGGAGTCGTGCTCGGAGGCGATCGCCATGACCTGGCCGATCGGGCTCGCCAGGCGCCCGGCGGTCGAGCGCAGGACGAGCGGCTCGCCGCCGATCGCCTGCACCCCGTTGTGGTCCGCGTGCTCGTGGGTGACGAGTACGAGCTGTGCCTCCACGCCCTCTATCGGCGGGTAGTCGAACCGCAGCCCACGCTCAGACAGGCCCGTCATGTCCGCGAACGGGTCGATGAACGCCGTCACCTCGCCGGCGCTGAGACGAAACGCGGACTGGCCGTACCACTGTATTTGCATGCTGCTCCTCGCTCGGGATTCCCGGCTAGTCGAGATGAACTCGACAGGTAATCTGTACAGTCTACCTGTATAGTTAATGTTGTGAGCTCCCCCACCGAGACCAATCCCGCGCTCATCGCCAGCGAGCTGCGCGGCGTGCTCGGCGCGCTCGTGCGCCGCCTGCGCGCAGAGCACCGCTTCCCCCTGTCCCACGGCGCGGTGCTCGGGCGCCTTGACCGCGAGGGCGCACGGAGCGTCAGCGAGCTCGCGCAAGCCGAGCGGGTCAAGCCACAGTCGATGGCGCAGACCGTCTCCGAGCTCGAGGCGGACGGCCTGGTGGTTCGCCGCCCAGACCCACTCGACCGGCGACGCTCGCCGGTCGAGCTGACAGCCGAGGGCTCACTGGCGCTCGAGGCCGACCGGCGACGACGGGAGGGCTGGCTGGCGCACGCGATCTCCTCTGAGCTCTCGCCGCGAGAGCAGGGCGTCCTCAGCGACGCGGTCGTGCTGCTGCGGCGCCTGGTGGAGTCCTCGTGAGCACGCCGGCGAGCCCCACGGTCGTGGTCGAGGACCTCGTCGTGTGCTTCGGCGAGCTGCAGGCGCTCGCGGGCGTCTCCTTCGAGGTCGGCGCAGGCGAGGTGTTCGGCCTGCTCGGCCCCAACGGAGCCGGCAAGACGACCACGATCAGGGTGCTGACGACGCTGCTAGAGCCAACCAGCGGGCGTGCGAGTGTCGCCGGCTTCGATGTGCGCCGGGACGGCCTGTGGGTGCGCGCCTCGATCGGCTACGTACCGCAGGCGATCTCCGTCGACGGCGCTCTGAGCGCACGCGAGAACCTCGACTTCTACGCGCGCGTCACGGGCGTGCCGGCACGCGAGCGTCGCGAGCGCATCGAGCAGGTGATCGACGAGATGAACCTCTCCTCGATGCTCGACCGCTTGGCGCGGACGCTGTCCGGCGGCATGCTCCGCCGCCTGGAGATCGCGACCGCGCTGCTCAACCGCCCGGCGGTCCTGTTCTTGGACGAGCCGACCGTCGGGCTCGACCCGAGCGCGCGCCTAATGGTGTGGGAGCGCCTGCGCGATCTGCGCGAGCAGGCCGGCACGACGATCGTGTTCACGACGCACATCATGGAGGAGGTGGAGCGCTACGCCGAGCGCCTGGCGATCATGGACCTCGGCAGCCTGGTCGAGCAGGGCTCACCGGCACAGGTGCGCGCGCGCCACGGCTGCCCCAGCCTGGAGGAGGTCTTCACCACGGTCACCGGTCACGCGATCGACGACGGACACGAAGGGAGGCTCGCCGATGTCCGCGCCCAGCGCAGCGTCGCGCGCCGCCTCGGCTGAGCGCCCGCGCGCGCTGGCCGGCGGGCCGCTCGCGCGGGTCGCAGCGGGGACCGTCGCGATGGCGCAGGCGGAGATGCGCAAGCTCCGCCACGACCACATCGACATCTTCACCCGCTCGGTTCAGCCGCTGCTGTGGCTGTTCGTGTTCGGCACCGCGCTCAGCAAGAGCCACGCGTTCCCGATCGGGCACCTCGAATACCGCGCTTACCTGGCGCCTGGCGTGCTCGCCCAGGCAGCCATGTTCATCGCGATCTTCTTCGGCTTGGCGGTCATCTGGGAGCGCGACGTCGGCCAGCTGCAGCGCCTGCTCGCGACGCCGCTGCCGCGCGTGGCGATCGTGCTCGGCAAGGCGGCCGGGGCGTGCGTGCGCGCGCTCGTGCAAGCCCTGCTGCTGCTCGCCGTGCTCGCCGCCTTCGGCATAGGCGTGCGCTGGTCGCTCCTAGGCGTGCTGGGGATGCTGCTGATGCTGATGCTGGGCACCGCCGGTTTCGCCTGCATGTCGATGCTGCTGGCGGCGGCGGTGAAGGAGCGCGAGCGCTTCATGGGCATCGGGCAGCTGATCATGATGCCGCTGTTCTTCGCCTCCTCGGCGCTTTACCCGCTGAGCATCATGCCGCCGTGGCTGCACGTGCTGGCGCGCGTGAACCCCCTCACCTACGAGGTGCAGGGGCTGCGCCAGCTGCTCGACGGGTCCGGCGCCGGCGCGGAGCTGTGGCTGGACTTCCTGGTCGTGGCGGCCTTCCTAGCGGTGATGCTCGCGGCGGCCACACGCCGCTACCCCAAGGCGATCCTGTAGGTGCGCGGGGCTTACTGGTTCAGGCCGAGCGTTTCCAGCAGGGCGTTCCAGTCGTTGAAGCCGAGGCTCGTTTCGGCGTTCTGCAGGTCTACTTCGAGCCGCTGCGTGGCGCTCAGCGTGCGCCTGTCCGCCGCGTTCGCGAAGGGAGCCAGCCGGTGTGGCGGGATCGTGTGCCCTTCGATCTCTTCGACGCGGCGGTCGAAGTTGATCGTGCTCTGCGGGACCGTGCGAAAGCCGCTCGTCGCCCACGTGTGCACGTCGCCGCAGAGGTCGGGGATCGGCAGGGTGATGAACTCACCCAGGCTCTTGATGTAGCGCCGCGCGATCTGGGTGAGCTTGCGGTTGCTCCATTGCAGGTGGCCGATGGCCCGCACAAAGGCGTGGATCGGGCCCACGTCGGCGCTGTATGAGGCAGACCACAGGGCGCCCGCGACCTCGTAGGTCAGTCGCTGCGCCGCTTCGTCCTGGGGCGAGCCGGCCCCCACCTTCGGGCACTGCTGGGCGAACTGCCCGATCACGCGCCTGACGTTCGCCTCGGCGCTCGCGATCCGCGCCTTCGACGCCCGCAGGTAGGCGTAGTTGGCGCGGATGTATGCGTGCGTGGCGGCGATGTCCCGGCTCGCAGCGCCCGCTGCAGCGGGCGCTGAGACAAACCCCATCAGTGACACGACAAGCAGCGTGCGCGCGAGCATCCCGGGCGAGCGTATTACATGTCAAGCGTCCGCATCCACCCGCCTCGGTGAGCCGTCGGCGCGCGCCTGGCGCGTGTGCATGTCGATGCACTAAGCGCAGCCGTTGATCTGCGAGGCGCAGATATTTGAGGAGCTCCCGCAGCCGGGGATCGAACTCGAGCGCTCGGTCGAACGCGGCCATCGCGCGGTAGGCGCCGGGCGCGTTTCGCTTGACGTCGGTCCGTTCGGGCACAGCAAGACACGTTATGCCCCTGAGCGTATGGCCCTTCACCGCCGGCCCTTCACACGCCAAAGACACATACCCAACGGTTATGAGCCGTGTTTTTCAGCCGCATGACTTTTGCCGGCCCATCGCCCGCGTGAACACCATCAGCGGCAACCATGCCGGTCAGGACCGGCGCAGCCTCGCCGGCGTAACAAAGGCACATGGGACCGAAAGGATCAAGGCGATGACATTCTCAAGGGGCATGTTCATATCCGCGGGCTTGGCGATGGCCACGGTCGTCCTCGCGCTCGCCGCGGCCGGCTGCGGCGGCGCCAGCAAAGCCACCAAGCAGGCGAGCCTGTCGGGCGTCGCCTCGCAGTCGGCGAGCGTCGCGCCCGCCACCGTGAAGCTCGTGATCAAGTCCGATGAAGAGCACGGCAAGAAGGGGCCGGAAGACAAGTGGCACGACGCGTATCTGCCGAGCGGATTCTCGGTCAAGCCCTCACAGCACGTGACCGTGACGATCTACAACTACGACAGCGGCATCCATTCGTTCAGCGCGCCGGGGCTCAACGTCAACGTGATGATCCCCGGCGGGACCGCCACGAGTCCGCACACAGCGACCTTCTCGTTCACCGCGCCGGCGAAGGCGGGCTCCTATGAATGGTTCTGCGACCAGCCGTGCGATCCGTGGGCGATGGCACAGGCCGGCTACATGCGCGGCGCGGTCACCGTCGCGTAGGGGCTGGGACGCGCACCGCTCCTGAGGGTCAGACCCCCAGGTCCCCGGCCCCGGCGGGCTCCAGGTGCATCTGGAGCCCGCCGGGGCCTGCTAGTCCCCATCTCGCGCTCAAGGCTCCCCGCACGCCCGGGCGGCGAGCGCCCCATCGACAACGGCGCAGGCACCGCCCGTGCGCACTGGCCCCCGCCGCGAGCTCTCGGTGCCGCGCCAGCGCTTGACCGCCGTGCGGGTATTACCAAACTTTCGGCATCTGGGTGATGGTCGGGCTGCCGTGGCAGCAGCACGTCGCCTTCCTTGACGAAAAGGGCGCCGCCCGCGAGATCGAGCGGCGGGCACGCGCGTGTGGCGGCTGTCGAACATCCCTTCTGCTTAACGCGCGCGCCCCCGGAAAGTTTGACCGTTTCTCGACGTTGCGAGATGCTCGCCCACGCCGGGTCAGCGCGGATTTGGCCAGGGGCTACTTCGGCGGGAGCGTCTTGGCGAAGCTGACGCCGCGCTTCACCCAGATGGCGAGCTCGCGCCTACTCTGCACAGCCCCAGAGGCGACCCGCATCCAGCCGTCCATCGCGCGTCCGCGCATCACCATCGGCTGCACGTGGGGCGTGGCGAGGCACGCGTCGGTGTCGGCGGGGTCGACCCGCACCAGCATCCCGCCGTCGGCGGCCGCGGCGACGGACATGTTGCCGTGCGCCAGGAAGGCCAGGCCACCGAACATCTTCTTCTCGGTGATCGCGTCCTCGTCGGCGAGCAGCTCACGGATCCGCTCGGCGAGATCCTCGTCGTAGGCCATGGCTGGCCTGGATGGCTAGAAGCCGCCGAGCCCGGCGGGGGTCCCCAGCCCAGAGGGCCCGTCGTAGCCGGTGCCCGCCGCGCAGGCGGTGGTGGAGCAGCCACCGGTGGCTGCGCCTTCAGTCACGTCGTGCAGCGAGCCGGCGTGCCCGTACGGGATCGAGCCGGGATATTCGACGCCGGCGGCGTTGCCCGCGAGCGCGTAGACGCCGGCGATGAGCGGCGAGGCGAGGCTGGTACCGCCAACGTGGAACCAGCCGCTGCTGCCGTAGTACCTGGTGGTGTCGTAGACAGCCGCGCCGGTTTCCGGGTTGGCGTCGGCGGCGACGTCCGCCACGCCGCGGCTTGCGCTGCAGCCTGTGAGCGTCCAGTTGAGCGCGTTCGCCTGCCATTCCTGCGCTTTGAAATACAGGCTGCAGCCGCTGCCCGAACCGCTCCATGTGCTCTCGCCCGCCCAGCTGTAGGGGCCGTACGCGTTGGCGGTCGCCGTGAGTTTGAGCGTCGTGCCGCCGGCGTCGATCACGTCAGGCGAGGCGGCCGGGTAACCGAAGTGCGCGTAGCCTTTGTCGCCCGAGGCGACGGTGATCGCGATGCCGGGATGGTTGAAGTGAATGTTTTCGCTGACCTCGCCGCTGTACTCGCTTTCGGTGCCCCAGCTGTTGGAGATCTCGCTCGCGCCGAGCCTCACCGCCGTTTCCTCTGCGGCGTCGAGGTTCGTGGTACTGCTCGAGCTCGCCTCGACCAGCACCACCTTGCAGTTCTGGCAGATCTCGTGGGCGGTCTCCACGTCAAGCGCGATCTCAAGCGCCCAGCCGGAGTTCGCCTTCGGGTAGTTCTTGGCTTCGCCTCGCTGGTTGACCTTCAAAAAGCAGCCGCCTTCGGAGCTCGACTTGCAGCTTTCCAGGTTGGAGATCGCGTAGGCCCGGTCGTATTCGGTGAGGTCGCTGCGGACGGTCGGGTCATCGTAAGCGTCGACGATCGCGATCGTCTGCGCGGAGGCGGTGCTCGCCGGCAGTTCGTAGGCGCCGTGGAACTGCCCCGGGCCGTACCAGCCGGCGGGCGGCGCGATGGCCGTGGTCACGGTTCCGTGAGCGTCGAGCGCGACGTGCGCGAGACAGCGAGCGTCACCGGCCGCTGCCGGACCGGGGCATACCGCTCGCTCGTGCTGGCTTGCGCCGAAGGCGCCGGGAGCGAGCACCAGCACGAGCAGCAGCGAACCGCACGCGCCCAACTCCCTCACGAACCTGCCCCTGAAGCTCATCGAGTCACAACGGTACATGTCGTTCGCCGTACCGGCAACACACTGCGGCTTTTCCCCACCCCGCTTTCTCGCGCCGGGCGCAGCCTGTCCTGGGCAAGCGCGCTCGAGGCGAGCTGACAAAGGTCTGGCGTGGCGGTTAGGATCGGTTTTCAGTGAGCTCGCGACAGGCCCAGCGGACGGTCGCGATGACGATGTGGTCGCTGGTCGGCACCTTCGTCGTCGTCGGCCTGCTCTTTCTGATCACCCCCGACGGGGTGCTCCACCGCCTGCAGCAGCTCGGCGAAGCGCTCGGCTCGTTCTCCAGGCCGCCACACTCCCAGGAGAAGCTGTGGCTCGGCCTGGCGGTCGCCTACATGACGGTGATCAGCGGCGTCGCGATCGTCGTGGCGAGCGACGTCAGGCGCTACCGGCCGCTGCTGCTGGTGCTCGCGGCGGGCAAGGCGGTGTCCTCGCTTACCTGCCTGTTCTACTTCATCGAAGAAGACGTCTTCGCCTACCTGGCGAACTTCGTCGTGGACGGCTCGCTCGTGGGCGTGGCGCTCGCCTGCTGGGCGCTCGCCGGCCGTGTCCGTGTCGCCGCGGTCTCCGTGGCTGCTCCCGGCTGAGGGGGCGCACCGGGCCTTCGGGCGCCGGAACGGGAGACGCTGCGCGTCTACGCCCGCGCGCTCCTGCCAGCCACCGAGAGGCTCCCGGGCGCCGAGCTCGAGGGCGGCGTCGAGGTCGTCGACGCCGTGCAGCGGCTGCTCGAGGCGAGCAGCCCGCGCACGCGGGCACTGGTGCGCCTCGCGTTGCGCGCGATCGAGTGGGCGGCGCCTCCCCGTCGGCTCTCGCGGCTAACGCAACAGCAGGCGGCTGCGGCGCTCGGAAAGCTCGCGGCTAGCCGCATCTCGCTGCGGCGCGAGCTCTTCTTGTCGCTGAAGACGCTCGTCACGCTCGTGTACGCGAGCGATCAGCGCGTGCTGGAGGCAGTCGGGGTGCGCAGCACCTGCGCGGTGGCGGACAGCGACGGCTCACCGAGCCCGGCGCCGCGAGCGCCCTCGCTGCGCACCGCGACGCTACACCCGGTCTCCCCAGTGGAGCACTGCGACGTGGTGATCGTCGGCTCCGGCGCGGGCGGCGCGAGCGCCGCGCGAGTCCTGGCCGAGCAGGGCATCGACGTGATCGTGCTCGAGCGCGGCGCCTACCACGACGCGGAGGACTACTCGACCGACCCGCTGGCGGCGCTGCCAATGCTCTACCGCGACGCGGGCTTGACGTTCTGCGAAGGGCGCCCGCGCATCCCGATGCCAGTCGGGCAGGCCGTCGGCGGCACGACAGTGATCAACTCCGGCACCTGCCTGCGCACCCCGCGCGAGGTGCTCGAGCGCTGGCGCGAGGAGTTCGGGATCGAGTGGGCGAGCGCGCTCGACGACGACTTCGAGGCGATCGAGCGCACGCTCGAGGTAAGGACCCTGGACGCACGCGCCGCGGGGCGCAACGGCACGCTGTGCCGGGACGGCGCGAGCGCACTGGGTTTCGCGAACGGCCCGCTGCCGCGCAACGCCGGCGCTGTGTGCCGCTGCTCGGCCTGCCCGACCGGCTGTGTCCTTGACGCCAAGCGCGCGATGCACGTCTCGGAGCTGCCGCGGGCACTCGCCGCCGGCGCCCGCCTGCGCGCAGGCCAGCGGGTGACGCAGATCCTGACCGAGCGCGGCCGCGCCGTCGGCGTCAGAGCAGACGGCTATGAGGTCCGTGCCCGCGCGGTGCTACTGGCGGCCGGTGCGCTCGGGACACCGGAGCTCCTGCTCGCGCAGGGCCTGGCCAACAGTTCGGGCGCGGTCGGGCGCCACCTGCGCATCCACCCGGCGTGCTGGGTCGGAGCACGTTTTGAGGAGCCGGTGCGCGGCTGGGAGGGCGTCATGCAGAGCTGGGCGGTCGAGGAGTTCAGCGAGCGGGGGCTGTTCTTCGAGGCGACCGCCACGCCGCTCGCCTTCGGCGCCCAGGGGCTGCCCGGCACAGGCGCCGAGCTGCAGCGCCGGATAGCCGACTACGGGCACGTGGCGGTGATCGGCGTGCACCTGTCGGAGCGCTCGCAGGGGCGGGTGCGCCTGCGCGGCGAGCACGCGAGCGTCACCTACAGGCTCGGCCGCGCGGACGCCCGCACGCTCAGGTTCGGTATCGCCAGGGCGGCGGAGATCCATTTCGCGGCCGGCGCGAGCGAGGTCTACCCGCAGCTAGGGCGCATCGCGCGGCTCGCCCCCGGCGAAGCTCCGCGTATCGAGCGCGGCGCAGCGCGTGCCTCGCAGCTGCGCCTGGAGGCCTTCCACCCGATGGGCACGGCGCGCATGGGCGCCGACAGGCGCAGCTGCGTCGTCGCACCCAGCGGGGAGAGCCACGACGTTCCGGGCCTGTATGTCGCCGACGCGAGCCTGTTCCCGACGTCGCTGAAGGTCAACCCGATGCTGACGATCATGGTCTGCGCACGCCAGATCGCGGCGGGGCTCGCCGAGCGCCTGCGCTGAAGCGGGGCCGACACCAGGCGCGTTAGGATCAGCAGCCGATGGGTAACGCCGACGAGATGCTCACGGTCGCGAGATCCCGCTCGGCGGAGCTCGCGGCGCCGCGCCTGAGCCCCAAACCGCGCCGCAAGGTCGCGATCCTCTCCTGCATGGATACGCGCATCGACCTGTTCCCGATGCTCGGGCTCGAGCGCGGCGACGCCCACATCATCCGTAACGCCGGCGGGCTGGTCACCGACGACGCGATCCGCTCGCTGAGCGTCTCGCAGCGTCTGCTCGGCACCGAGGAGGTAGTCGTCGTCATGCACGAGGGCTGCGGGCTGCTCGGGGCATCCGAGGACGAGTTCGCCAAAGCGCTCGCGGCTGACGGTGTGCTGCCGACGTGGCGGCTGGGGGCTTTCACCGACATCGAGGCGACGCTGCGCCACAGCCTGGAGCGTTTGCGTGAGAGCCGCGAGCTGCCCGCCAAAGGCGAGGTGCGGGGACTCATCTTCGACCCCGAGAGCGGCTCCCTGCGCGAGCTTGCGTAAAGCCGCGGGCGTCGGCGCGACATGGGCGCGGCACGCCCATACAGCTTCGTCCCACGCTCGCGTGAGCATGTGTCGGTGTCATCTGGTTCTGGGCGGATCCCCTATGTGCGAGCGCGGGCCGCGATCGACGCCGGCAACCTTCACTTCCTGGTGCGCAACGCTTCAGAGCTTCCGCGTTTTCGCCTAAGCGACGCGCTTGACATCTGCGTGCTGTATGTCGAGCGCGACATCGACCGCTACGAAGCGGCCGCGATCCGCTGGCTGACTCGCTTCGCCAACGAGGTGAAGGGCGTCTCGCTCGCCGACATCCAGGCGGCGGCCGCCGCGCTTGACGCTCTGCCCGAGCAGCCGCTCACGGCGCTCGCGCAGCTCAAGGGCCTCTGCCGTGAGCGCAAAGCCCGCTAGCTCCACGCACGTCGTTAGAGCAGACTCCTGACCGGGGGCGCCGGGGCGGGGACGTAGCGCAACGCCTCGGCGAGCGCCGGTTCGATGCTGCACAGACCCGCCGGCAGCGACAGGTCGAGGTCACGCAGCGCGACCATCGCCGCCCGCACGTCGCAGACTCG
>JANWLE010000022.1 GCA_025451035.1 Solirubrobacteraceae bacterium | reverse complement strand
GTGCACGGTCAACTGCCCGCTGCTGGCGACCGCGGCTGTCTTTGGCGGGCCGGCATATAGGCCGCCGAGCATCGCCTTGAGCACACCCGTGAGCGCCAGCAGATCGTCGTAGTTGTAGGCAATCAGCTCAGCCTTGCGCCTCGTCTTGCGTTGCGGGTCGCTGAGGCCCTGGTAGATCTCATACTGCACCTGGGCTTCCAGGCCGTTTCTGATCGGGCTCGATTTGGGGATCCGCAGATACGACGCGAATGGCCCGAGTGAAAGCTCCGGCACGGGCAGCCGCATCGAGGTCCGCGCATGCTGGAAGAGATCGACGTGGCGGCCGCTCAACACCGCGAACATGTCCTGCGTGCCGTGCCGCGCTGAAGCACTCTGCAACTGCGGCAGGTCGGCGCTCGTGCCGCCCCAGGTGAGGACCGGCAGCGCCGGGAAGTATGAGAGCACCTTGGCCAAGCTCAGCATGCTCGCCCGTTCCTGCTCGTGGTCGTCCGCCCAGAACCACAGATGCCTGCGCTTGGGGCCCTTGACGACCAGCAGGCCCGTAAGCCAGATGTGCGGCGCGGTGGAGTTGTACTCGAGGTCGAGCGCTATGAACGAGTCGCCGATCTGGGGTGGCTCGCCGAAGAACACGGGGCGTTTGGTGCAGTAGCTCTCGGCGTGCGAGCGCCACTGCTGCACCTGCGCGATCGAGATGGGCAGCTGATGCTCGCGCAGCTTGGCGGCCAGCATGCTCGGGTCGGCGTTCACCAGCGCCGCACAGTCGTAGATGCCGATGCTCCTCAGGGCGGCCGCGTGACGCTTGCCCAGCCCCCAGATCGACGTCAGGTTCTTGGGATTGACGCTCCTGCGTCGCTGATACCGGTATGCGGAGTATCCCGATAGTGAAGATGTCCCCATGTCTCACGCTTGACGATATTTGTCGCTTAGGTCGCTTTGCGGCTGTCCGCGGCGCCCGCCAGCGGCCGCACCTCCTAAACTCAGACACTGATGCCAGAGCCCGAGTTGATCGATAGCCCCTCCGAAGAGGAGAGCCCTTCCGCTGACGGCACCGATGAGCTCGAAGAGCTCAAGGGGGTCGAGGAGCTCGACCCAGAGACGCGCGCGCGCCGCGATGCCGCGCTTCGCCACGTGCGCAAGTTCGGCGATGTCGTGCTGCGCGCCAAGGCGCTGCCGGTTGAGCGTTTCGATGACTCGCTGCGGGCGGAGATCGAGCGGATGGGGGAGCTGATGGAGGACGCGCTCGGGGTCGGTTTGGCCGCCACGCAGGTTGGCGTGCTTCACCGGGTGTTCGTATATCGCGCCTACAGCGACGATCCGATTCACGCGCTCGTGAACCCCGTGATCGAATGGTCGAGCGAGGAGCTCGAGGTCGCCGAGGAGGGATGCCTGTCGCTGCCGGGGGTGCACGTAGAGGTTGAGCGCCCCGCCCGAGTGCGGGTCAGCGGCCAGGACGCGCAAGGTGAGCCGGTCACGGTCGAGGCGGAAGGCCTCGAGGCCCGCGTGATCCAGCACGAGCTCGATCATCTCGACGGCACGCTGATCCTCGACCGCATTTCACGTGAGGCGCGCCGCGAGGCGATGCGCGCCCTGCGCGAAGCCATGTCGGCGCCTGAGCCACGCTGAGGCGTTGCGCACCGTCTTTCTCGGGACCTCCGAGTTCGCCGCCGCGGTCCTCGCTCGCCTGGCCGATAGCCCGCACCGCCCGCAGCTCGTCGTCACCCGCCCAGCCCGGCCGAGCGGGCGCGGACGCAAGCTCACCATGCCCCCGGTCGCGCTGGCCGCGGCCGAGCTGGGCATCGCCTTGGCTCAGCCTGAGACGGTGAACGACCCAGAGTCGAGGAGGCAGATCGCCGCGATCGAACCCGACGTGCTGGTGGTGTGCGCGTTCGGCGCCCTGATCAAGGAGCCGCTGCTCGGCGAACACGAGATGCTCAACGTGCATCCCTCGTTGCTCGCGCGCTGGCGTGGGGCGGCGCCGATCGAGCGGGCGATCATCGCCGGGGACAGCGAGACTGGCGTCTCGATCATGCGCGTCACCGCGGGCCTCGACAGCGGGCCTGTCTGTCTGGCGGCGCGCGAGCCGATCACGCCGACCGACACCTACGGCTCGCTCTCGGCGCGGCTGCAGAAGCTCGGCGGCGAGCTGCTGCTGCGTGCGCTCGATGAGCGCCCGTCCTTCCTCGAGCAGGACGAGGCGGCCGCCACCTATGCAGAGAAGATCACAGCCGAGGACCGGCTGCTGGACCCCGCCAAGCCCGCCGAGGCGCTGGAGCGCGTGGTGCGCGCCCTGCATCCACATATCGGCGCAAAGGCGATGCTCGCCGACGCGGCGCAGATAGGTGTGCAGCGCGCTGTGGTGTGCTCGTGTCCTCGGGCCGCGGACCTGGCGCCCGGCGTGCGCGCACACGAGGAGCGCTTGCTGCTCGTCTGCGAGCAGGGCTGCCTGCAGCTGCTAGAGGTGAAGCCGCCGGGGGGCTCGGCGATGGACGCCGTCGCCTACCTGCGAGGTCACCGCGGACGCCTGTAGCAGGAGACGTAACTGGGGAGGGGCCTTGCCGCTGGCATGCGTGGATCGGGCTGGGGCGCGAGCGGCTGCAGCGCAAGCGGAAGCACGCCGGCCCACGTGTCGATCGCGTAGTCATCCTCGTCGTCGACGGGCTGGCCGCTGCGGACCTTGGCCGATGCCTGATCGATCGGCATCGACAGGACGGCTGTCGCCCGTAGCTCGTTCTCGGTGGGCGCTCGCACGGCGGCCCAGCGCCCGGGGATGATGTGCTCGACCACCGCCTCCAGCGCCTTCAGCTTCTCCTCGGGGTCAGTCACGGGGGCGGAGCGCCCGAACAGCATCACCGAGCGGTAGTTGACCGAGTGGTGCATCGCCGAGCGGGCGAGCACCAAGCCGTCGATGAGTGACACGGTTAGGCAGGCTGGTCCCCCTGACCGCAGGGAGGCGAGCGTGCGACTTGCCGCCGAGCCATGGAGATAGACGACGTCACCGACACGCGCATGCAGGGTGGGGGTCACCACCGGATGCCCCTCGTCGTCCGTGACGCCGAGATGGGCGATCAGGCCCTCGTCGAGGATCGCGTCGATCACCTCGCGGTCGTGGCTTCCCCGCTCGCGCTTGCGGCGCAACCGAACGCGGTCGGAGGGGGCGATAGCTGGCTGGGCAGGCGTCATGATGACACTCCAAGTCGACGATCGAAGAAACTGTTATAGTACAGATTGGTGACTGCCATAGAACAGTACCAGATTCGTGCATCGAGCGCGGCTGAGCTGGTGCGCGCCGTCGAGGCGGCGGTCGCCGCGGGCGAGCTCACGCCGGGCCAGCGCCTGCCGTCCGTGCGTCAGCTCGCCGCCAAGGTTGGTCTCAGCCTGGCAACCACGGCCTCCGCGCTCGCCGAGCTGCGCCGGCGAGGGGTTGTGCTCAGCGAGCCTCGTCGCGGCAGCAGGATCGGCGAGGCGCCGCCGATCGGCGCGCCACGAGCGGCCGTGCCGATCCCACCAGGGGCCCGCGACCTCTCCCGCGGCAACCCAGACCCGTCGTTGCTGCCAGACATCTCATCTGCGCTAGCAAAGCTGCGAGGACCGATGAGGCTCTACGGGCAGCAAGCGGATGTGCCCGAGCTGATCGAGCTCGCGCGCGAGCGGCTCACCACCGACGGGATCCCCGCACAGTCCCTGTGCGTGGTCAGCGGCGCGCTCGACGGGATCGAGAGAGTGCTCGCCGCGCATCTGCGCCCCGGCGACAGGGTCGCGGTCGAGAACCCCGGTTACGCAGCGCTGTTCCAGCTTTTGCGCGCCCGCGGCTTTGGCCTCGATCCAGTCGCGATCGACGAGAAGGGCATGCTCCCCGACCTTCTCCAGTACACGCTCAAGCGCGGCGCGAAGGCCGTCGTCGTGACCCCGCGCGGGCAGAACCCCACGGGCGCGGCGCTCGACGGCGAGCGCGCCGAGCGGCTGCGGGCAGTCCTTGCCCAGAGCCCTCAGACGCTCCTGGTCGAGGACGACCACCTCGGCGAGGTCGCCGGCGCACCGCTGCACACCCTCGCCGGCGCGAGCGAGCGCTGGGCCGCCACGCGCTCAGTAGCCAAGACCCTGGGCCCCGATCTGCGCCTGGCGGTGCTCGCCGGCGACCGGGAGAGCATCGATCGCGTCCAGGGACTGCAAGCCTGCGGCCCAGGGTGGGTCAGCCACATACTCCAGCGGACGGTGCTGGCGCTGCTCACAGACCCCCAGGTCAGCTCGCTCGTCGTGCACGCGCGAGACATCTACACGCGGCGGCGCGAGCACCTGCTCGACTGCCTAAAGCAAGCCGGGATCGACGTGAGCGCCCCCTCCGGGCTGAACGTGTGGGTGGGGGTTCAGGAGGAGTCAAGCGCGGTAGGGGCGCTGCTCTCACGCGGCTGGGTCGTATCGCCCGGGGTGCCGTACCGCCTCGGCGGGACCTCCCCCGCGATACGCATCACTGTCTCCACGCTGAAGCCAGTGGAGGCGCAGCAATTGGCGGGCGAGATCGCTCACCTCGTCAACGCGCCGGGCGGCCAGCGCAGCGGATGAGCACGGCCGTCGCACCCGCGCGCAGCTGCGCGTACCGTGTCATCAGGCGCGTGTTCGGCGGCGGCGCTTACGCCGACCGCGCGCTGCGCGGCGAGTCGGCCGGCCTGGATACGCGCGACCGCCGCCTGGCTATGCGCTTGGCCTACGGGACCGTGCAGCGGCGCCTGACGCTCGACCACGTGATCGAAATGCTCTCGGACCGCCCGCCGCGACGGCTTGACCCCGCAGTGCTGGCGGCGCTGCGCATGGGCACCTACGAGCTGCTCTACTCGCGTGGCGCGCCGGACAGGGCTGTTGTGCATGACGCGGTTGAGCTCGCCCGCGGCACCGGCAGCGCCGGCCACGGGCTGGTCAACGCCGTCCTGCGCCGCGCGGCACGCGAGGGCCCGGCGCTGCTCGAGAGCCTCGGCGAAGACACGCCGGAGCTGGCCGCGACCAAGCACTCCCTGCCACAGTGGCTCGCCCAGCGGTGGTTCGCAGAACTCGGCGCCGAGCAGGCCCGTGCGCTGATGGCGTGCGCCAACGAGCCGGCCGAGACAGCGGTGCGCGCGAACACGCTGGTGACGAGCGCTGCCGCGCTGTCGCAGCAGCTCCTACCCCTGTCTAGCCACGCCGACCCGCTGCTAGCGGAGGCGCTCGTACTCGACGGCCCCTTCGACGCACAGCGCTCGCCGCTGTGGGCCGCCGGACAGCTGCACAGCCAGTCGCGCGCGTCGATGCTCGTCGCGCGCGTCGTCGACCCTCAGCCGGGCGAGCGGGTGCTCGACCTCTGCGCCGCGCCCGGCGGCAAGACGACGCACCTGGCTGCCCTGATGTCCGGCCAGGGGGAGATCGTCGCGGTCGAGCGCGACCGCAAGCGGGCGGGAGCCCTCGCCCGCAACGCCGAGCGACTGCACGCCCGCAACGTGCGGGTGGAGCTCGCCGACGCCGCCGTGCCGCTGGGAAAGCAGGCTTTCGACCGCGTGCTCGTCGACCCGCCCTGCTCTGGCCTGGGGACGCTGCAAAGCCATCCGGATTTGCGTTGGCGCATTGACGAGGCGCGGATCTCGGAGCTCGTGGCGGCGCAGGCCCGGATCCTGGACGCCGGGGCGCGGGCGCTACGTCCGGGCGGCGTTCTGGTCTACTCTACCTGCACGATCTCAGCGGACGAGAATGAGCGACTGATTGCGGCTTTTCTGGACAGCAACCCAGATTTTTGCGTCGATGACCTCGGGGGCTGTCTACCGGCGCTCCGTCACCCCTCGGCCAGCGAGCTGGTGTTGACGCTGCCGCACCGCGACCGCACCCAGGGTTTCTTCATAGCCCGCCTGCGAAGGAGCTGAACGTGCCCGGCGATGGGGATGCGGCGGACGTGCACGTCGACCTGGGGCCGCTCTGTCCGCACTGCTCGGAGCCCTGGCTGCGCCCCACCAACCTCCCGGGCCGCTACCGCTGCGTGTACTGCCTGCACCGCTTCGAGCTCGCATCGGTGTGCCCAAACTGTGGAGAGCATTCGACGATCGTGCGCATGTCCTCGACGGCGATACTGAAGTGCAACAGCTGCGGCGACAGCATGCTGCAGGCGATCTGATGAGCGCGCGGGCGCTGCTCAACGGCGTGCGCGTCGCACCGTCGATCCTGTCAGCCGACTTCGCCCGGCTAGGCCAGCAGGTCGGAGAGGTCCTCGTCGCAGGCGCCAGGATCATCCACGTGGACGTGATGGACGGCCACTTCGTGCCGCCGATCACGATGGGGCCGATTGTCGTCGGCGCGCTCGCCGACCAGGTGCACGCCGCCGGCGGCATGCTCGACGTGCACCTTATGATCGAGCGGCCAGAGCGCCACGTCAGCGAGTTCGTGAAGGCGGGGGCTGACTCGATCAGCTTTCACTCAGAGGCGACCCCACATATTGCCTACGCGGCGAGCCTGATCGCGCAGAGCGGCGCGGGAGTCGGGGTCGCGATCAACCCCGCGACAGCGATCGGCGTGCTGGAGGATGTCCTCGGGGAGATCGACATGGTTCTGTGCATGACGGTCAACCCGGGCTGGGGCGGCCAGCAGTTCATCGCCCGCTCACCCGAGAAGATCGGGCGGCTGCGGAGGCGCATGAGCGCCGACATCGCGCTGCAGGTCGATGGCGGCATCGACCCGCACACCGCACCGGTTTGCGCCGACGTTGGCGCCAACGTGTTCGTCGCCGGCTCGGCAATCTTCTCGAGCGGGGAGCCCGGCGACGCCTACCGGGCTATCGCGCACTCAGTCAACGCCGAGTGAGGCCTGCACGGCGCGACAGTCCGGCCACAGCGCCGCGACGATAGACGCCCCACAGCATCAACACCAGAAACGTCGTCGCACCGGCGTAGCCGACCTCGGTGCGCAGCAACTCATCGCCGATCACGGGCGCCACCATCCAGCCCAAGAACGCCACCGCCGCGACCAACCAGCACCCTGCCGCGACGCGGGCTTGGTCGCGCGCGAGCGCCGCTTGGTTCAGGGCGCCCGCGATCAAGTGAGTCCCCATCCCCAACCCGATCAGCGCCAGGCCGAAGCGGTCGTAATCGTAGTGCTGGCCGAACAGAACGTCTTTCATCACGAACGGCCCGACCGCCAGCAGCACCAGCGCCACCGTCGCCGCGAACGCGGCGATCGCGAGGATCGTGATCCTTATCGCCCGGGCGAACGCGTCGTGCCCGTCGGTCGCCTCCAGGCCCGTCAGGTGTGGCAGCAGCGAGGTCTGGATTGCCTGGAACAGCTGCAGCGGCGCCCTGGCGATCATCAACACGTTGAAGACGATTCCCGCCAGTGCGCGGCTAGCGGAGGTCGCGTCGACGGTCAGCACGGCGGCGTTCAAGAGCGTCTGCTCAGACAGCATCACGCCCGAGACCGCGAAGGCGAAGCGCGAGCCGTGACGCAGGGTGAGCTCACGCGCGGCCACCGCCTCCTCGATCCCCTCAGTGCCGGGGCCGGCCAGCGCAGCGTCGAGCTCCTCGATCTCGGCGACTCCGCGGCGCTCGCGGCCGCGGCGGGCGAAGGCGGCCGGCACGACGATGAGTGAGACGCAGGGCGCGGCGACGATGCCGAGCGCGACGAAGGTCTGCCCTGAGGCGAGGCTGACCGCGACCGCCAACGCGAAGCAAAGACGCGAGACGGACTCCATCAAGACTAGGCCGCCGAACAGCGCGAAGTACTCGTGGCCGGCGAGCCAGCCCCGGGCGAAGTAGCTCGCAGCGTAGGCGAGCGTGCCCGCCAGCAGCACCCAGTAGAGCGCTTCGTGGTGGTTAAAGACGCCGCTTGTGAGCGTGTGCCGCAACGCCAGCGCCACCGCCGCGAACAACGCCGCGAAGCCGCCCTGGATCGCCATCGGGACCCGCAGCGACTGATCCGCATGGCCCCTTGCGCGACGGTCGGCGATCGTGCGCGAGAGCAGCTGTTCGATCGGCCGGTAGATCACCGAGATCGTCACGAACATGATCGACCAGAGCAGGTCGATGCGCTTGGCCGACACCGCCCCCAGCACGTGGCTGGCGATCGAGAAGTAGGCGAATGTCAGCGCCCCGGTGGAGGCGATCCCGATCGACAAGATGCGCGCGCCGCGCCCGTAGGAGGCCGCCCCGGGCCTCTCTGAAGCGGCCGCCGCGTCTGCCCTAGAGGCGGACAAGCAGCATCGTCCAGGGGAACGGCGAGCGGCGCTCGACGACCTCGCCGTAACGCGACAGGAGCTCCGTGAACGAGCGCCTTGACCAGTGGTTGAGGTGCCCTGGCGTGTTGCCGAGATCCTTCAGGTAGGCGCCCCTGGCCATGTTGAGCATCCGCCACAACGGCTCGCGCGGCACCGACACGAGCAGATAGCGCTGCGCGCAGCGAGCCATCTCGGACAGCGTGTGCTCGGGGTCTGGCACATGCTCCAGCACCTCGATCGCGGTAGCCACGTCGAACTCGCCGTCGCTGAAGGGCAGATTCTCCGCACGCATCACGATGTACTCGAGGTTCGGCGCGCCGCGCTCGGCCCAGCCCGCCTGGATCGATCGCTCCTCTAGGTCGATGCCGACCATTCTCGCCTGGCCCGACCGCTGCGCCCAACGGTGCACGAGCACGCCCTCGCCGCAACCGACGTCCAGCAGCGACCGCGGTCCGGCTAGGTCGAACAACTCGTCTAGGGCGTCCTCGAAGCCCGCCATCAGGCGCTTGACGAGGGGGTTGCTCGAGCCGTACTTGTCGTAGGTGTTGCCGGTGACGATGCCCTCGGCTGAGACCGTCGGCGAGGGACCGCTCACGAGCCCAGCTCCGGCCCCTGCAGGGCTTGGGGCGCCGGCTCGTTCGCGAGCACCCCGTCGTCCAGCCCCGCCCCGACGCCAGCGGTGCCCTCGGGCGCCGCCCCGTCCGTCGGCAGCGCCACAGAACCCTTGCCCGGTTCGTAGTGAGAGGGCTTTACGCCCAGCTCGAGCTCGATGCGTCTGACTCGCTCGAGTGTCCGCTGGGTCATCGCCCGCTGCGCGGCCAGCAGATCGCCGATGACCCCGAGCGCCCACAACACGAGCGCGGCGATGAACAGCACCGCGCCGAGGATCAGCGACTGCACGTGCCCCTTGCCGTTACCTTCCGCGTACGCCACGGCGAAGCGGACCCAGACCGCGATCGCGGCCAAGCCGATCACCGCCGCGAGGCTCCAAAAGACGCGCAACGGCTCGTACTGGGCGTAGATGCGGAAGATCGAGATCGTGTTGCGGCGCACGTACGCGCCGACTGACGGGAAAAGCCGAGACTCGCGGGTCTGCGGGTTCGTCCTGATCGGGACGTGGTCGGTCGCCACCAGGAGCTTTCCCGCCTGGATGATCGTCTCCAGCGTGTAGGTGAATTTGGAGATCACCACCATCTGGATCGCCGCCTCGCGGTTGTAGGCCCTGAAGCCCGAGGTGGTATCCGGCACCGATGTGGAGGACGCCCGTCTGACCACCCAGGAGCCGAGCCGCTGCAGGCGCTTCTTCAGCCAGGAGAAGTGCTCTATGTTGGTGACCTCGCGGTCGCCGACGACCATGTCCGCACGTCCTTCGCGGATCGGCTGCACGAGCCGCTGGACGTCGCCGCCGTAGTACTGGTTGTCGGCGTCGGTGTTCACGATCACCTCCGCGCCGAGCTTCAGGCAGGCGTCCAAGCCGGCCTGAAACGCTGCCGCCAAGCCCTTGTTGTTGGTGAGGCGCACGATGTGATCCACGCCGTGGGCGCGCGCGACCTCGATCGTCTCGTCGGTCGAGCCATCGTCGATGATCAGCCACTCCACGACATCGAAGCCCTCGATTTCCCGCGGCAGCTCGGCGAGCGTCAGCGGAAGTTGACCTGCCTCGTTCCAGCAGGGGATCTGGATGATCAGCTTCATGAGATTTAGGTGCTGGCGCGCCAATCCAAAGTTTGTCGTCGGGCGCGGGGCAGCGAGCGTCGACGGGGCTTATCGTAGACTTGCCCGGCGAATTATCCCAAAGGACTGCGCGCCATGCGCGGGAGAAGGCGCCTCTGCGCGCTCACAGCGTGCGGGGCTCTCGATGCAAAGCATGACGCTCACCCGGCGTAGGTCGGGCTCCACCTGGCAGGCGCGATTGCGTACCGTGCGGGCGCGCACCTGGGCACTCGCGGGGCTCGGGCTGCTGTCGCTCGCGGCGCTGATCGGCTATTTCGCGCTGCCGACCTACCCCACGTATGACTCGTTTTATGCGCTGCTGTGGGGACGTGATCTGCTGCACGGCCACCTACCCGACCTGAGGGTCTACCGCGGCCCGACAGAGCACCCACTGGCGATCGCCTTCGGCGCACTGTGCTCGATCTTCGGGCAGGGCGGCGCGAGATTGATGGTGCTCGGATCGATCGGCTCGTTCGTCGCGCTGGTCGCCGGGATCTACCGCGTCGGGCAGCTGTGCTTCGGTGGCGCCATCGGGACGCTCGCGGCGCTGCTGATGCTCAGCCGCTTCTACGACGAGAACCTCGCCGCCCAGGGCTACCTCGACATCTCCTATGTGGCGCTGGTGGCGTGGGCGCTGGCGCTCGAGCTCGCGCGCTCGCGGCGCGGGACGAGCGTGTTCGTGCTGCTGGCCGCGGCGGGTCTGTTGCGCCCCGACGCGTGGGTGCTGGCCGTCGCCTACTGGGCGTGGTGCGCGTGGCCCGAGCTCGGGCGGCTGCGGCGCGGCGAGCGCGTCCAGGCCGCGGCGTGGGGGCGGCTCGCCCGCTATGGGGCGCTCGCGGTGAGCGCCCCTCTGGCCTGGATCGCCTTCGACGCGATCGTGACCGGGCAGCCGCTGTATTCGCTTCACTCCACCGCTGCGCTAGCGCAGGAACTCGAACGCACGCAGGGGCTCTCGAGCGTGATCGCCTCGATCTGGACCTACGCGGTGCGGATCGACAAGCTGCCGGTGCTGCTCGGCGTGTTCGCCGGCGGCGCGCTGGCGGTATGGCTCACGCCGCGCCGCGCGGCGCTCCCGCTCGCGGTAGTGGGACTGCAGGTGCTCGTCTATGTGGCCGAGGGCGCGGTCGGCGTGTCGGTCATAGATCGCTACTTGATGGGGGCCGCCGCGTGCGCGCTGCCGTTCTGCGCCGTCGCGATCGGCGGCTGGTCGCTGCTGAAGCCCGCCTCGGCGCTACGGAGGGTCTGGATCGTGGGCGCCGCGGGGCTCGTGCTCTACGGCACGGCCTCGGCCGCGACGACGCTCAGCATTGCGAGCTTGCGCAACACGCTCGCCTACCACGAGGAATTCCACAAGGAACTCGCCGCGACACTCAAAGACCCACGCGTCGAGGAGCAGCTCGCGCGCTGCCCGCTGCTGTCGCTGCCGAACAACAAGCTGATCCCCGACGCCCGCTGGATCCTCGACACCACAGACCAGCACAACATCGTCGCGCGCAGCCAGGCGCGAGCGGAGGTCGCCCACCACAGCCACGCCCTGCAACGGCGCATTGCCGCCGGCAGCGTCGCCATCTACCCGCTCGGTGAAGCGGTCTTTGTAGAGGCGATCGTCGACGTCGGCGACGACCCGCTCGACCAGGTGCCGTTGCAGCACTTCAGGCGCGTCTACACGAGCCGCTACTACGCCGTCTATGCAAACTGTTGAGGCCGCGTCCGCCGGACCCCGCACGGCCTCATTACGGGCGCGTGGCTGGACGTGGGCGGCGCTCTCGCTGATCCTCGCGCTCGCGTTGGCGCTGCGCCTGTGGGGGATCGCGCAGGGCTTGCCGTACGTCTACAACTCCGATGAGAACGCGCACTTCGTGCCACGCGCGATCGGCATGTTCGGGCACACCCTGAATCCGCAGTACTTCGCCAACCCGCCGGCGTTCACGTACCTGCTGCATCTGCTGTTCGGCGTCTGGTTCGGTGGCGGCCGGGCGGCCGCCCACGCCTATGCTGCGCACCCCACCGAAGTGTTCGTGCTCGCTCGCGCCAGCGCCGCCGTGCTCGGGACGCTCGCCGTGTGGCTGTTGTATCTCGTCGGCCGCAGGTTGTTCGACCGCCGCGTTGCGCTGCTCGCGGCGGCGCTCGAGGCGGTCGCGTTCCTGCCCGTGTTCTACTCGCACCTGGCTTTGAACGACGTGCCGATGCTCGCGCCGCTGACGCTCTCGCTGCTCGGCTGCGCCGGTGTGCTGCGCCGCGGTGCCGCGCTCGACTATGTGCTGGCGGGTGTCGGTCTCGGCCTGGCGTGCGCGACCAAGTACACCGCCGGCATCGCCCTGATCTGCCTGTTGGCGGCGGCTGCATCACAGTACCTGCAGCCCCGCGCGGACGCCGGGCGCCGTGCGGTGGCGGGGCTCCTCTACGCCCTGATATGCGCGCTCGCGGCGTTCCTCGCGGCGAACCCGTACGCGCTGCTCGACTTCCAGGCATTGCATGCTGGCATCGCGCACCAGTCGAGCCTCTCCTCGGAAGCCGAAGGCAAGCTCGGCGCGCCGCAAGAGAGCGGCCTTCACTACTACCTGTGGTCGTTCACGTGGGGCCTCGGATGGGTGCCGTCGCTCGCCGCCGCCGCGGGCGCTGTCACGATCTGGTTTAGAGAGCGGCGTGTGGCCTGGATGCTGGTTGCGACTGTGCTCGCGTACCTCGCGTTCATGGGCTTTCAGAGTCGCTATTTCGGCCGCTGGCTGCTGCCGATCTTTCCACTCGTGTGCCTGCTCGCCGCGTTCTTCGCGCTAGAAGCGGCGGCGGCTCTGGCGCGACTGGCCGCGCGCGGCTCCGCGCGGCGCGCACGCGTTCTTTCCACGGCGCTGCCATGCCTCGCCGTCGCGGCGCTGTGCTGGCAGGGCCTTCTCTACAGCGTCCACGTCGGCCTCGTCCTCTCTCGCGCGCACACCGCGAACCTCACGCGCGCATGGATGGTCCAGCACATACCTGCTGGCGCTCGCATCGTGCTCGAGCCCGTCGTCCCCGACAACTGGGTGGCGGACGTCGCCCGCGTCACGCCAGGCAGCCCAACCGGCGCGCGCTGGGTCAAGTACCACACGCTGCGCTCGGAGATCCTGCCCAGCGGGCAGCTCGACCCGGCCCAGAGCAAACTCGTGAAGATCGAGGACTACGAGCGGACGCTCAGCCCCGCGCTTATCGGCTACTACGAGGCGGAAGGCTTCTGTTACGTGATCACCGGCTCCACCCAGTATGGCCGGGCGCTGTCCGACCCACACGCGCTGGCGAACGCGCTGGCCTACTACCGTGCGCTTTCGCGCGAAGGACAGGTCCTCTACCGCGTCTCGCCGTACGAGCCCGCCAGTCAGCCGGTCGCGTTCAACTTCGACTGGACGTTCGACTACTACCCGCTGGCCTACCGGCGTCCCGGAGGAGAAATGGCCGTCTACCACCTCACCGGCGGGGCCTGCCGACCCAGGGCCGCTCGACCGACCCCCGGCGCGCGCTCACCCCGTCGCTGAGAGCGAGCGCCCTGAGTGCCCTGCGGTCGGCCGCGCCGAGCGCGGTCTATCCTGCAAGATGAACCATGATGGCTGAGACAACCGGCACCGACCGCATACACCTGAGACGCGCAATCGAGCTTGCGAGCAACGGCAACGGCTTGGTTAAGCCAAATCCCGTGGTGGGGGCGGTCGTCGCCCGCGGCGAGGAAATCATCGGCGAGGGCTGGCACGAACGCTTCGGCTCTGCACATGCGGAGATCAACGCGATCGAGGCGTGCGGGCTCTCCGATTTGGCGGGCGCGAGCCTGTATGTGTCGCTTGAGCCGTGTTGCCACGAGGGCAAGACCCCTCCCTGCACCGACGCGATCCTGCAAGCCGGGATACGCCGTGTCGTGATTGCCTCTGATGACCCGACCGAGAAGGCCTCGGGCCGCGGCATGGGCATCCTGCGCGACGAGGGGGTGGAGATAGTGCTCGCCGACGATGACATCGCCGCCAGCGCGCGCCTACTCAACCAGCCGTTTCGCAAGCACGCCAAGGCCGGCCGGCCTTGGGTCCTGTTCAAGTCGGCGATGAGCCTCGACGGTAAGGTCGCGACCAGCGTCGGCGACTCGAAGTGGATCTCAGGCGAGGAGAGTCGCGCTCTCGCCCACCGCTGGCGGGTCTCGCTCGACGCGGTGGTCGTCGGCATCGGCACGGCGCTGGCAGACGACCCGCAGCTGACGGCGCGCCCGGACGGCAGCCCGGTGGAGCTTGCCAGCCAGCCGCGGCGCGTGGTGTTCGACTCGCTTGCGCGCCTGCCGGTGAGCTCCAAGCTGGTGTCCGCGGCGCGGGAGATCCCACTGATCCTCGTCGTCTCGCGTGCCGCCGCCCGCGCCGAAACCGACGCGCTGGAAGCCGCCGGCGTGCAGGTGCTGGTCGCGACCGGTGAGAACGAGCCGGCCCGCGTACGCTCCGCGCTCGACCAGCTCGGGGCGTTCGGCGTCACCTCGCTGCTGCTGGAGGGAGGGCCGCACCTGGCGGGGGCGTTCCTCGACGCCGGCGAGATCGACGAGGTGAGGCTGTTTTTGGCGCCGATCCTGCTCGGCGGGCGCACCGCCCGCGACCCCCTGGAGGGGGAAGGCGTCGAGCGGATCTCAGAGGCGATCGAAGCGCTCACGTTCGACAGCGAGCGCGTCGGTAAGGACCTGCTCGTCACGGCCCGCCTGCGCGAGTGGTGAGCGGACGCCCCCGCGGGGAAAGCAAAACGTGTTCACGGGCCTGATAGCCGACCTGGGGAGGGTGCAAACGCTCGAGCGAGACGAGCTTGGGGTGCGCCTGACCGTGACGAGCTCGCTGGCGGGGCAGCTGCGTGAGGGAGATTCGATCGCGGTCAACGGCGTGTGCCTGACCGCCACCGCGGTCAGCGAGAGCTCCTTCCAAGCGCAGGCCATGCACGAGACGCTCTCCCGCAGCTCGCTGGGCGCCCTACAGGCCGGCTCGCCCGTGAACCTGGAGCTCGCGTTGCGAGCGTCAGACCGGCTGGGGGGGCACATCGTGCAGGGGCACGTCGATGGCACCGGCACGATCCGCGAGCTGCGCCAGGACGGCTTCGCCCGCCTCGTCAGGATCGACGCTCCAGCCGAGCTGATGCGCTACCTAGTCAGCAAGGGCTCGATCGCGGTGGACGGCGTGAGCCTGACCGTCAGCGAGATCGCGACGGACGGCTTCTCGGTGTCGCTGATCCCGGAGACCCTCGAGCGCACCAACCTCGGTGGCGCCCAGGCCGGAACGCGAGTCAACCTCGAGGTTGACATCCTTGCCAAGCACGTGGAGCGATTGATGCAGGAACAGATATGAGCCGGTCCCCGTTCGCGACGATCGAGGAAGCGATCGAGCAGATCCGCCAGGGCAAGATGGTCGTCGTCTGCGACGACGAGGACCGCGAGAACGAGGGCGATCTGACGATGGCCGCCCAGTTCGCCACTCCCGAGGCGATCAACTTCATGGCCAAGGAGGGACGCGGGCTGATCTGCCTGTCGTTGACGCCCGAGCGCTGCGAGGAGCTCGACCTGAACCTGATGGCGGCCAAGAACGAATCGTCCTTTGAGACGCCGTTCACGGTCTCCATCGAGGCGCGCGAGGGCGTGACTACGGGCATCTCCGCGCACGACCGGGCACACACGATCCAGGTCGCGATCGACCCCGAGAGCCTGCCTCGGGATCTCGTCCAGCCAGGCCACATCTTCCCGCTGAAGTCAAAGGCGGGTGGCGTGCTGGAGCGCGCCGGCCAGACCGAGGCGGCCGTCGATCTCGCGCGGCTGGCCGGCCTCAATCCCGCCGGTGTGATCTGTGAGGTGATGAACGACGACGGAACGATGGCGCGGGTGTCGGATCTCATCGGCTACTGCGAGCGTCACGCCCTGAAGATGATCACGGTGGCGGACCTGATCGCCTACCGGCGTCGCCACGACAAGCTGGTCGAACGGGTCGTATCGACGCGCCTGCCGACCGCCTTCGGTGACTTCCAGGCGGTGGGCTACCGCTCACTGGTCGACGACAAGCACCATGTCGCGCTCGTCAAGGGTCAGGTCGCCGATCGTGAGAACGTGCTCGTGCGGGTTCACTCCGAGTGCCTCACCGGCGACGTCTTCCACTCGCTGCGCTGCGACTGCGGCGAGCAGCTCGCCTCCGCGCTGGCGATGATCGAGCGGGAGGGGACAGGGGTTCTGCTGTACCTCTCCCAGGAGGGGCGCGGGATCGGCTTGCTGAACAAGCTGCGCGCCTACCGCCTGCAGGAGGACGGGCTTGACACGGTGGAAGCCAACGAGCGCCTCGGGCTCCCTGCCGACCTGCGCGACTACGGCATCGGCGCGCAGATCCTGGTGGACCTCGGCTTGAGCTCGATCCGCATCCTCACCAACAACCCCAAGAAGATCAAGGGCCTCGAGGGCTACGGGCTGTCGGTCAGCGCCCAGATCCCGATCGTGCACCCAACCAACGAGCACAACGAGGCATACATGCGCACCAAGGCCGAGCGAATGGGCCACATCCTGCACCACCAGGGGCTGAACCTCGACCAGGAGCTGCTGCACGAAGAGCGTGCCGAGAGGGCCGCGCGCAGAACGGAAGAGGAGGGGACGTGAGCGAAAGCTACGCGATCATCGTCGCGCGCTTCTACGAGGACTTGGCCGAGCGCCTGCTCGCCGGCGCGCAACGCGCCTTCACCCACGCGGGGCACGCCCCCGCCGAGGTGTTCGACGTCCCCGGCGCCTTCGAGCTGCCGCTGGCCGCCTCCTACGCCGCCCACTCAGGGCGCTTCGCCGGGATCGCCTGCCTGGGCGCTGTCATCCGTGGAGAGACCGACCACTACGACTTCGTCTGTGCCGAGACCGCGCGCGGCCTGATGCACGTCACGCTCGACACCGGCGTGCCGTGCGCGTTCGGCGTGCTGACCTGCCAGACGATGGCGCAGGCGCTCGCGAGAGCCGGCGGCGACAAGCGCGACCAGGGCAGCCACGCAGCTGAAGCGGTGATGCGCATGGCGGCGCTGCGAGGCGAGCTCTCCCCGGCCTGAACGCCGCACCGGGCGGCTGCCTGCGATGGGTGTAAGCCACGGCGAGAGCCGATCATCTAGACTGCCCGCATGGCCAAGGTATGTCACAGCTGCGGTAAGGGCCCGGCGTTCGGTAACAGCCGCAGTCACTCGATGGTCGCCACCAAGCGGCGTTTTGACCCGAACCTTCAGAAGGTGAGAATTCTCGTGGGGAAGGCTCCCCGTCGGGTGTATGTTTGCACCCGTTGTCTGAAGGCCGGAAAGGTAACGAAGGCTCTCTGATACCGCGGCGGGCGCTGCCGTGGAAGACCGGACACCTCGATCCTGCGGTGAGCTTGCCGCAAATATGACCGACCCACACTCGTGACCGATACCAATCTGGTCCGCTTTCGTGCGGCCGTCGCCGGCGCACTGAGGCATCTCGAGTCGCGCCGCCAGGAGGTCAACGACCTCAACGTCTTCCCGGTCGCCGACGGCGACACAGGCGACAACATGGCGCTCACGCTGCGTGCCGTGCTGGACGAGCTCGACCGGCTGCAGGGCGGCGAGGAGGGCCGCACGATCGACGACATCGGCCGCGATGAGCTCGTGCAGTCCGTCACGCGTGCGGCGCTGCTCGGGGCGCGCGGCAACTCCGGCGTGATCCTCTCCCAGCTGATCCGCGGCGCCGCCGAAGAGCTCGTGTCCAGGCCCGGCCAGCTGATCGATGCGCCGCTCATCGGCGCCGCGCTGGCGAACGCCGCCGACCGCGCGTACGCGTCCGTGCGCGCGCCGGCGGAGGGAACGATCCTCACTGTCGCCAGGGAGATGGCGCACAAGATCGTCACCGACGTCGCGCACCGCACCGATGACGCCCGGCTCGGCCCGAGGACCGAGCCGCGCGAGCAGGACCGCGCGATCGCCGAGACGCTGGAGCGCGCAGTCGCGGCCGGGCAGGAGTCCGTCAAGCGCAGCCCCGAGCTGCTCTCGGCGCTGCGCGACGCGGGCGTCGTCGACGCCGGCGGCTACGCGCTCACGATCATCTTCGCCGGGGTGGTTGCGGCGTTGCGCGGCGACGAGCCGCCCGAGCTCGACCACCACGCGCCGGCGCGCATTACCCACCCTCAGCACAGCTCGAGCACCTACCGCTTCTGTACGAACTTCGCCGTCACCGGGGAGAAACTGAAGCCCACAGAGTTCGTGCCCGCCCTCGAAGCGCTCGGCGACTCCGTGCTGGTGGTCGGGGACTCGACCACGCTGAAGGTGCACCTGCACACCGACGAGCCAGAACGCGCGACCGTCGTGTTCGCCGACGTGGGGAGCGTCTCGCGGCTCGACGTCGCCGACATGCGCCTGCAGGTCCTAGAGCGGGAGGCGCGCTTGGGCGAGCAGCCCGTCGACGGCGTGCCAACGAGAATGCGCTGCGGCCTGCTCGCCGTCGTCAGCGGCGACGGCTTCGCGCAGCTGTTCTCCGAGCTCGGCGCCTACACGGTTGACGGCGGGCCGACGCTGAACCCCTCCACCTACGAGCTGTTGGC
>JANWLE010000021.1 GCA_025451035.1 Solirubrobacteraceae bacterium | reverse complement strand
TGCCAACTCGAGAGCAGCGACAGACCGGCGCTGAGATACAGGTACACCAGCGCCGCCATCACGCACAGCATCGCAATGCGTCCCAGCCGGTCCCAGCGCACCCGCGCCCGCGGGTGCCGCGCTCGCGTGCCAGCGCCCCTGCGAGCCGTGGCCCTGGCCGTGCGGGTGGCTGTCGCGGTGGGCATGCCCTCGCATTCGCGCTAGCGCGCCGCACTCCTGCAAAGAAGCCCGAGAGGGCTTGTTTCTCAGCCGCGGAAAGCGGAGCGGCCGGGGAAGCTCGCCGCGTCGCCCAGCTGCTCCTCGATGCGCAGCAGCTGGTTGTACTTCGCGACACGGTCCGAGCGCGACGGCGCCCCGGTCTTGATCTGCCCGCAGCCGGTGGCTACCGCGAGGTCGGCGATCGTGACGTCCTCGGTCTCGCCGGAGCGATGGCTCATCACCGCGCTGTAGCCGGCCTGGCGCGCCATCTCGATCGCCGCGAGCGTCTCCGTGAGCGTCCCGATCTGGTTGACCTTGATCAGGATCGAGTTGGCCACACCGAGCTCGATCCCGCGCCTCAGACGCTCGGTGTTGGTCACGAACAGGTCGTCTCCGACGAGCTGCAGGCGCTCGCCGAGACGCTCGGTGAGCTTCTTCCAGCCGTCCCAGTCCTCCTCGCTCATGCCGTCCTCGATCGAGAGGATCGGGTAGCGCGCCGCGAGGTCCGCCCAGTAGTCGGCGAGCTCAGCAGCGCTCAGCGAGCGGCCCTCGTGCACCAGCACGTAGGAGTCGCCCTCGTGGATCTCGCTGGTGGCAGGGTCCAGCGCGATCGCGACGTCGCTCCCGGGCTCATACCCGGCCGCCTGGATCGCCTCGACGAGCATCTCGAGCGCCTGCTCGTTGGAGTCGAGGTCGGGCGCGAAACCACCCTCGTCGCCAACGGTGCTCGACAGCCCGCGCGCCTTGAGCGTCGCCTTCAAGGAGTGGAACACCTCGACCCCCATGCGCAGGCACTGCGAGAACGTCTCGGCGCCGCACGGCACCACCATGAACTCCTGGAAGTCGACCTTGTTGTCGGCGTGAGCGCCGCCGTTGAGCACGTTCATCATCGGCACGGGCAACACGCGGGCACCGTCCCCGCCGAGGTAGCGCCACAGCGCAAGGCCCTGCTCGGCCGCCTGGGCGTGCGCCGCGGCGAGCGAGACGCCAAGGATCGCGTTAGCGCCCAGTCGCGACTTGTTGGGCGTGCCGTCGAGCGCGATCAACGCCTCGTCGAGACCCTTCTGGTCGGCTGCGTCGAGCCCGCGGACGGCGGTGGCGATCTCACCGTCCACGTTGGCGACCGCGCGCGTGACGCCCTTGCCCAGCCACCGCTCGCCGCCGTCGCGCAGCTCGGTGGCCTCGAACTCCCCAGTCGAGGCGCCCGACGGTACGGCTGCGCGGCCACTTGCGCCCGAGCGCAGCGTCACGTCGACCTCGACAGTGGGGTTTCCGCGGCTGTCGAGGATCTGGCGGGCGTGGACTGTCTCGATCTGGCTCATGGCTATTTAGATCTCCTCACGAAATCGCTGTGCGGCCGCGCGCAACGCAAGCTCAGGGTCGACCTGCAGGCGGCGGGCCTCGTCTACGAGCGCGAACAGGCGCTCTCCTATCCGGCGAAAGCATTCCTCATCCCCGCGCCGCGTGTCTGCCGGTGGGTGGTGACCGGCGGACGCCGCGCGCCGCTGCAGCTTGCGCGCATACAGCAGCGCCGGCAGGTTCTCTGGCACCTCGCCGAAGACGCCCTGCTCACGGCCGGCCTCCGTGGCCTTGATCTGATCCCAGTTACGCAGCACCTCGGCGGCATCTGCGACCTCCGTATCGCCGAAGATGTGGGGGTGGCGGCGGATCAGCTTCTGCCTGCAGTGCTCTGCCACCTCGGCTAGCGAGCCAGCACCGCGCTCCTCCAGCAGCAGCGAGAGGAACATGACCTGGAAGAGCACGTCTCCGAGCTCGTCCAGCAGCTTCGCGTCGTCGCCGTGGTTCGCGGCGTCGGCGAGCTCGTACGCCTCCTCGACGGTATGCGGGACGATCGAGCGCTCGTCCTGCTCGCGGTCCCATGGGCACTCGCTTCGCAGCCTGCGTGTGAGCTCGTCCAACGCTGTGAGCGCCCGGGCCGCCTGTGACTCAGACAAGCTGTCTCACCGTCACGAGCAGGCGGCTACTTCTTCTTCTTGGGCGCCGGGTGGGTGGGCTTCACCGGTGGCGTCGTGACCGTCTGGCTCGGCGCTTCAGGCGGCGGCGTGGTATTCGGTGCGAGCTTGTACTGCTTGCAGTCGCTCACCACGTATTCGGCGCGGCAGTCGGTTCGCGCCCGCCAGCGCTTCTCGAATTCCTTGGCGAAATTGGTGAGCGCCTGCTGGCTGCGTTCGGTTTCGAGGGTCTGGCGGATCTGGGCCTGCGCCTGGGTGAGGGTTTGCTGGCTGGACGGGAGGATCTTCTTGACTTCAACGAGGTAGTAGCCGAAGGCGGTCTTGACGGGGCCGGTCAGGACGTTCGGCCTGGCCTTGAAAATCGCTTCGTCGAGCGCCCTCTCCTCCTGCCCTTTGGCGACCCCGTCGAGCGTTCCACCGGAGGATTTGCTCACCGGGTCGATCGACGAGCTCTTGGCGATGTTGGCGAAGCTCTTGCCCCGCGAGATTTCCCGCTTTGCCTTTTGCGCCTGTGCAGCTGTCGCGGTGAGGATCAGCAGGATGTTGCGTCGTTCGGGCTGCCCGTAGCTGGAGGTGTGTTCGTCGTAGTACTTGGCGACTTCGGCTCGACTGACGTGCCCCGCGTCCTTGGTGACCTTCGCTTGGAGCTTGCTCGAGAGCTTTTCGACCTTCACCCGCAGCAGGACGTCCGACACGGTCTCGCCGGTCTTGGCCAGCAGCTTCTGGAAGTCGGCTTCCTTGTGGAACTGCTGGCTCTTGACCTGGTTGAACTGCTTGATGACTTCCTCATCGCTCACCGAGACACCCTGTTCTTCGGCCTCGCCGAGCACCCATTCGGTGGTGATCAGGAAGTGAAGCGCCTGCTGCTTGAGCTGCTGGTATTTCTGTTCGCACTGAATCCTCAGGGCCGCCGCGGTCGGCGGCTTCTGTCCCTTGGCTGGCTTGGGCTGGGAGGCCTCGAGCTGCGCGACGCATTTGGTGTACCGCGGCGGGTCGGGCACGACCGCGGGAGTCGCGTTGAAGGAGCCGGCGCGGGCGCTAGTCGCCAGCCAGTGCTCGAAGGTGGCCTTCGTGATCGGTTTGCCACCTACACTCACGGTCGCGTCGCCGGGTATGCCGCCGCAGCCGTAGATCGCCACGGCAGCCATGGCGAGGCTGGCGACAGCTCCGATGCGCGTTCTCAGCCTCAGCACAGGCCGGGCATCCTAGCGGATGCGTTGTGAGGCGATGGGCCGCTCACGCCGCCGTCGCGGTCAGCGCCGCAAGCACGTCAGCGGCCCTCACCACGGTCGGGAAGCGATCCGGGCCCTCGCGCGGGACGCGCAGCGACACCTGTGAGCGTCCAGATTCATACAGCGCGCCCGGGAGTTCCTCGCGCAGGCGCTTGGCGCGCTGCGAGTCGAGGTCGATCGGCGTCACGGCCAGGCGGTCGCCGCGGAAGCTGACGGCCTGCGCGCCGGCCTGGCCGAAGCGGATGCGCGCGCGTTGCAGCGCGAGCAGGTTCTCGAGCGGCTCCGGGACGGGGCCAAAGCGGTCCTCGAGCTCCTCCCGCAGAAGCTCGACGTCGGCGACCTCGAGCGCGCCGGCAACGCGGCGGTGGATCTCGATCTTCGCCTGCTCGTAGGCGACATAGTCGGCGGGCACGTAGGCGTCGACGTTGACGTCCAGGCGCACCGGCTCGGGCAGTTCCTGCTCGGGCTGCTCGCTGAGCTCGGCCACGGCCTGGTCGAGCATCTGCATGTAGAGCTCGAAGCCGAGCGCGGCGAGATGCCCGGACTGCTCCTCGCCGAGCAGGTTGCCCGCGCCACGGATCTCGAGGTCGCGCATCGCGACCTTGAAGCCAGCGCCGAGCTCGGTGTAGTCCGACAGCGCGGCCAGGCGTTGCGCCGCCTCCACCGTCAGCGCCGCCGCCGAGTCATACAGCAGATACGCGTAGGCGCGCTCGCGGCTGCGTCCCACCCGCCCACGGATCTGGTAGAGCTGGGCCAGGCCGAAAGTGTCGGCGTGCTCGACGACTAGCGTGTTCGCCTGCGGGATGTCGATCCCCGACTCGATGATCGACGTGCACACCAGCACGTCTGAGGCGCCGCGCAAATACTCCATCATCACCGTCTCGAGCTCGCCCTCGCCCATCTGGCCGTGCGCGACGGCGAAGCGCACGCCGGGGCACAGCGCGCGCAGGCGTTCGGCGGTCTGCTCGATCGACTCGACGCGGTTGTGCAGGAAGAAGGCCTGCCCCCCGCGGCCGTGCTCGCGCATTAGCGCCTGGCGCACGAGCTCCTCCTCGTACTCCCCGACGTATGTCTTGACCGGCCGGCGGCCTTCGGGCGGCGTCTCGATCACCGATATCTCACGCAACCCGGCGAGCGACATCTGCAGCGTGCGGGGAATGGGCGTCGCGGACATCGAGATCACGTCGACCCGCAGCTTCAGCTGGCGCAGCAGCTCCTTCTGCTTGACGCCGAAGCGCTGCTCCTCGTCGACGATCAGCAAGCCCAGGTCCTTCGCGCGGACGTCACGCGAGAGCACGCGGTGGGTGCCGATCAGGATGTCCACGGCCCCGGAGGCGAAGCTCGCGATCGCCTCGCGTTGCTCGGCGGCGCTGCGGAACCGCGAGACGTGCTCGATGGTGATCGGATAGTCCGCGAGCCGCTCGGCGAAGGTGCCGTAATGCTGCTGCGCGAGGATCGTGGTGGGGACCAGCATCAGCACCTGCTTGCCCTGGGTAGCGGCCTTGAACGCGGCGCGCAGCGCCACCTCGGTCTTGCCGTAACCGACATCGCCGCAAACCAGGCGGTCCATCGGCCGCGGCGCTTCCATGTCGGCCTTGACCAGTTCGATCGCCTCGAGCTGGTCGGGTGTCTCGCTGAACGGGAACCGCTCTTCGAACTCTCGCTGCCAATCGGAGTCGGGCTCGAAGGCAAGGCCGCTTCGCCGCTTGCGCTCGGCGTAGAGGCTGAGCAGCTCGCCTGCGAGCTGCTGCGCGGCGCGCCTGGCGCGAGCCTTCATCGTCTCCCAGCGGGTGCCGCCGAGTTTCGACAGCGGCGGGTGCGCGCCGCCAGCGCCGACGTAGCGGGAGATCTTCGCCAACTGGTCGGTCGGCACATATACGCGGTCGTCGCCGTCGTATTCCAGATACAGGTAGTCGCGGGTGACGCCGGCCACGGTGCGCGTCTCAAAGCCGGAGAAGCGCGCCACGCCGTGGTCCTCGTGGACGACGATGTCGCCCGGGCGCAGGTCGGTGAAGGAGCGCAGCGCGCCCCGTCGACGCGAGCCGCCGCTCGCCTGCACGTCCGCGTCGCGTGAGGCCCGTCGGCGCCGCACCAACCGCTGCTCGGGGAACACGGCGAGCTTCAGCGACGGGGCAATGAAGCCCTCCCGCAGCGAGACGGCGGCGAAACGCAGCGACGGCTCAAGCGACGTAGTGGCGAGGTCGGCGGGACCTTCGAGCCAGCTGGCTTTAACCCGTGCGAGGTTGTAGGCGGCGCGCTCCCCTTCGCCGCGGCGGGGGAACGCCACGACGGTGCGGTAGCCGGAGCGGATCAGCTTCTCGAGCTCCGGCTCAGCCTCGGCGAGCGAGCGCGCGGCGGTGTCGGCGGACTGCGCGCGGAACTCGAGCGGCTGGCCCGAGGACATCGAGGAGAGGAAGATCCGCGCGCGGGCGGAGAGCTCCTGGCTCAGCTGCTGCGGGCTGACATACAGGTGGTGGGCGTCGGTGTCCTTCAGCGCGGCGCACACGTCCGACCAGTGGTCGGCGAGGGAGGCGGTGACGTCCTCCTCGGCGGCGATGAGCAGCTCGGTCTCTGCCCCCAGCATCTCCAGCAGCGCGCGGAAGCGCTCGACGGGCAGCAGCTCGGCGATGTCGGGCCGGTTGGCGGCCTCGGCGGCCGCGGCGAGCTCGGCGAGCTCACGGTGCTCGGCCGCGAGCTCCGCGGCGGGCGCGATCTCCACCTCCTCGGTGTCCGCCAGCGAACGCTGGGTGAACGTGCTGAACCAGCGCAGCGATTCGATCTGTATGTCGAACAGGTCGACCCGCACGGCGCGCTCCTCGGTCGCCGGGAAGACGTCGAGCAGCCCGCCGCGCACCGCGAACTGGCCGCGCTCTGAGACCTGCTCGACGCGCTCGTAGCCCGCGGCGATGAGGTCGAGGGCGCACTCTTCCAGGTCGAGCAGCTCACCGACGCGCAAGGTGAAGGAGTGCGGTCGCAGGGCCGGGTCGGGGACCTTCTCTGAGAGCGCGACGGCGCTGATCACGACCACCGGCGGCTCATGCGCGGACGCGTCCTTCTCAAGCAGCGCGTCGAGTGCCGCGACGCGCAGGCCGACGAGGTGCGCCGGGGGCGTCAGGTGCGACTCGTAGGTGACCCCCCGCGAGGGGTAGTAGCGCACGCGGCGCGGCGCTAGCCACGCGCGCAGATCAGCGGCGATCTCCCGTGCCTGGCGGTCGTCGCCGACCACCACGAGCGTCGGGCTTTGTGCGCCACCGCCGACGCCGGGCATGTCCGCGAGCGCCGCGATCAGGTAGGGGCGTAGCGAGGAGGAGACAAACGCGCGGCCACCATCGCGGCGCAGGCGCAGCGCCGCGTCGTCCTCTTCGATGTGGGCGAGCAGGCTGCGCAGCGACACTAGCCCGTCTGCTCCTCGAGCAGGCCCTCGACCGCGTCGCATGCGCTGTGCACGAGCTCGGTGACCTCCGCGGCGCTCTGGCGGAAGCGGCCGAGCACGTACGCCGAGACAATCTCGGGGTCGGTGGATGTGGGGCGGCCGACACCGACGCGCACGCGCCAGAAGCCCTCGTCACCGAGCTCGCGCCGCAGCGACTTCAGGCCGTTGTGTCCAGCCAGGCCGCCGCCGAGGCGGCTGCGCACATCGCCGAACGGCAGGTCGATCTCATCGTGCACGACCACGACCCGTTCGAGCCCCAGCTTGTAGGAGCCACGCGCCGGCCCGACGGAGCGCCCGGCGTCGTTCATGAACGTCAGCGGGCAGAGCACCGCCAGCCGCTGCTCAGAGCCGCCGGGCAGGCGCACGCGGCCCTCGCACAGCTCACCCTTGAAACGTTGCTTGGGGGCGCCTAGCGCCCACCGCGAGCGCAGCTCATCCGCGACCTGGAAGCCAATGTTGTGCGGCGTATGGGTGTACTGGCGGCCCGGATTACCGAGACCGACGATCAGCCAGTCGATCGCCCCGCCACCGCGGAAGGGCCGGATCACTCCTCGCTGGGCTCGGCCTCGCCCGCGGGCGCCTCGGCCTCGCCCGCGGCGGCCTCGCCGACGAGCTCGGTCTCGGCCTCGATCTCCGACTCGGTTTCGCTCTGCAGCCGTGGAGGCGTGAGCGTTGCGATCACTGTCTCGTGCGGGTCGTCGAGCAGCGCCACGCCCTCACCCATGCTGACCGACTCAAGCGTGAGGGTGTCGCCGATCTGCATCTCGCTGACGTCGTGCACGATCGACTCGGGGATGTCATTGGGCAGCGCCTGGATGTTCAGCTCGCGCGTGACCTGCTCCAGGATCCCACCCTGCTTGACCCCCGGCGCCTCCTCGACGCCGACGAGCTCGAGCGCAACGACGGCGTGGATCTCCTGGTCCAAGCGCACCCGCAGCAGATCGACGTGCAGCATCTGGCCCTTGACGGGGTCGCGCTGGGCCTCCTTGAGCACGACTGGGGTCGGCTTGTTGCCGTCGAGGCTGAAGTCGAGCACGGCGCCGGAGCCGGCGAGCGCGTGGCGCAGCTCGCGTGCGTCGACGTCGAAGGACAGCGGCTCTGCGCCGCCGCCGTAGAGGGTGCCGGGCACGCGTCCGGCGCGGCGCAGCCTCCTCGCTGTGCGGGTGCCGCCAGCATCGCGGGTGCTCGCGGCGAGCTTGGTGGTTGTGGTGGATTGGGCCATCGAGGGGATGACTCTAGCAAGCCCTTTCGTTTGGGATCGGGGCGCTCAAGGCGAGCACGTGGAAGCTGACCCCGGAAAGGAAGTTGCCGCTGCGCTTTACGAGCACGCACTGGACGACCGGCAGCTTGCCGATGACCGTCCAGGCGAGTCGAGTCTGGCCGGTTTTACCGGTCAACGAGTACGCGGTCGAGGAGTTCAGCTGCAGGATCTTCACGGCGCCGTGGCGGCGCAGGCGTGCGGCGTTGCCACGCGCGCTCTTTACGCACGCGGGACTCTCGGCGCAGCCCGAGATCTGTTTGACCATCGCGGCGGCGTCGCCGGCGGTCTGCGCCTGGATCAGTTTGAGGTCGGCGTCGCGTTCGGCATTCTCGACCGACAGAAAGCGCGAGAGCAAGCCGCTTATGAGCAGGAACAGGATCACCCCGAGGGTGATCAGCGCGATGCGAGCGGGACGATGCACGCCTAGATCATGACCGTACGCGCGGCGTCGTCAGAACAGCTGGTTCTCGCCGCCGAAGACTTCGCTGACCGAGTCGTCGATGAAGATCCGGCGGATCGAGTCGGTCAGCAGCTCGGCGCACGGCAGCACCCTGACGTTCTCGGGGTGCACGGCGCTGACGGGGATCGTGTCGGTGATGACGATCTCCTCGAAGCCCGCCTCGCGCAGGTTCTCGAAGGCGTTGCCCGACAGCACGGCGTGCGTCGCCGCGGCATAGACTCGCGCCGCGCCTTCGTCGCGCACCGTCTGCGCGGCCGCCTTCAGGGTGCCGGCGGTGTCGATCATGTCGTCGACGATCACCGCCGTCTTGCCCTTCACGTCACCGATCACGTAGCCGATCTCGGCGACCTGCTGGGCCGGGCGCTCCTTGTCGAGGATCGCGAGCTCGGCGCCTATCTTCGAGGCGAACTTCTTGTTCAGCTTCACCCGGCCGGCGTCGGGGGCGACGACGACGAGATCGGACAGGCCAAGGTCGCCGAAATACTGGGTGAGCATGAACAGCGCCGTCATGTGGTCCACGGGCTTTGAGAAGAAGCCCTGGATCTGGCCGGCGTGAAGGTCCATCGTCAGCACGCGGTCGGCGCCGGCCGCCTCCAGCATGCGCGCGACCAGGCGGGCCGAGATCGGCTCCCGCGGCGCCGACTTCTTGTCCTGGCGCGAATACCCGAACCACGGCGTGACGGCGATAACCCTGTGCGCTGAGGCGCCGACGGCGGCCTCGATCATCAGCAGCAGCTCCATCAGCGAGTCGTTGGCCGTGACACCGGTCTGGGGGTTGCCGCAGATCGACTGCACGATGAAGACGTCAGCGCCCCTGATCGACTCCTCGTAGCGGCAATAGACCTCTCCGTTGGAGAACGTCTTGAGCGTCACCGGGCCGAGGTCGACGTTCAGCTTGCCTGCAATATCAGCGGCCAGCTGCGGGTTGGCGCGCCCGGCAAAGAGCATCAGCCGCTTGTTGTAGTCGATCGGGAGGCTCGTCGCTGGCTGCGTGCGCGTATCCATCGCGCTCATCGTGGCATGAGTGTAAATGAGAGAGGCGCGGAAAGGCGGCTGCGGCGAGCGGCGAGCGCGAGCCGCCTCACCGCGAGGGCTCCTCGTGCCGCTCGGCGTAGCCCTCGATGTTGCTCTGGCGCTCGCGCGCGATACCGAGCGCGCCGGGCGGCACGTCCTCGGTGATGACCGAGCCGGCGGCGGTGTAGGCACCGTCCCCCACGCTCACCGGCGCGACCAGCGTCGTGTCGACGCTCGTGCGCACGTCCTTGCCGATGCTCGTGCGGTGCTTTTCGCGGCCGTCGTAGTTGGCGGTTATCGTCGCGGCGCCCAAGTTCGTCCCATCGCCGACGTCCGCGTCGCCGATATAGGAGAGGTGAGGCACCTTCGAGCCGCGGCCGATGTCGGAGTTCTTGACCTCGACGAACGTCCCGACCTTCGCGTCCTCGCGCAGCACGGTGCCGGGGCGCAGGTAGGCGAACGGGCCGACGTTGACCCCGTCCTCGAGCACGCAGTCCTGCAGGTAGGAGCAGCGGATCGTGCAGCCGCTGCCGACCCGCGTGGCTCCCTTGATCGTGGTGGCTGGCTCGATCACGGTGTCGGCGCCGATCTGCACGTCCACGTCGATGTAGGTGCGCGCCGGGTCGATGATGCTGACGCCAGCCCGCATGTGGCGCTCGTTGATGGCCTGCTGCGCCAGCCCGCGCACGCGTGCGAGCTGAACACGGTCGTTTACGCCGAGCACCAGCCGCTCATCCTCGATGCGGTGAGCGGCGATCTTCTCGCCGCCGGCGCGCAGCAGCTCGAGCGTCTGCGGCAGGTACAGCTCACCCTGCGCGTTATCTGGGGTGAGCTGCCCGAGCACGTCCAGCAGCGCGCCGCCGTCGAAGACGTAGATGCCGCTGTTGACCTCCTTGATCTCGAGCTCCGCGTCGCTCGCGTCCCCCCCCTGCTTGGTCTCCACGATCCGCTCGAGCTGCCCCTCCTCGTCGCGCACGACGCGGCCGTAGCCGCTCGGGTTCGCGAGCGTGGTGCTGGCGATGCTCGCCGCCGCGCCGCTTTGGCCATGGGCGGCGAGGAGCTCTTCCAGCGCGCCGGCGCTGACGAGCGGCACGTCGCCGCTCAAGACGACGACGGCGCTTCCCCGATCCAGCTGCCCGCTGGCGGCGATCACCGCGCCGCCGGTGCCGTCCGAGCGCTCCTGCACGGCGAGCCTCACCCCGTCGGGCAGCACCTCCGCGAGCGCGCGCGCCGGCGAGTCCACGACGATCACATCCCCCACCCCAGCCTCGAGCGCCGCCACCACCGGCCAGCACACCATCGGGCGCCCGCACAGGTCGTGCAGCACCTTCGGCGTGCGCGAACGCATGCGCGTACCCTGCCCGGCGGCTAGAACGACCGCTGTTGGCGCCTTACTCACCAGTCAGAGGGTAGTCGGATCGCGACGGGAGGGGTTGGCGGCAGCGCGCGCCGGCGGGGCGTGGCGCCTCGAGCGCAGAGACTGGGGGGCAGGGATTCGAACCCCGATTCCCAGGACCAAAACCTGGTGTCCTGCCATTGGACGACCCCCCAACGGCTGCCAACATAGTCGCATGTGCCCGGGGGGCGCGCCGATCCCGCGGGCTAGCTCTTACCCAGGGCCTTCTTCATGCCGGCGGCGGCGGCGCTGGTCGCGTCGTACACCTGGCTCGACGCAGGCGTCGTGACCTTCGGGTTGGGACCGAAGCTCACGTAGTCCACGCGAGCGAGCACCTCGACCGGCGTGCCTTGCGCCAAGTGCTCGTTGATCGTCAGCTGTTGGCGGCGCACGCGCTGGCGGGAGTCCACCCACACTTCGACCGGCATCCCGCGCGATGCAGTCAGCTTCTCGAGCTGGCGCACCGCGGCCTCGGCACCGGCGCGCTGGCTGGCGGGCAGCCGGCTCGAGATGCGGTCAAACAGGATCGTCGCCTTGTAGTGGGTGGTGCTCACGCCGTTGATCGTGTCGGTGCCCAGGCGTGTGACGTGCCCCGAGCTGCCGCGCAGGTAGCTGAGGTACTGCGTCGGGTCGACTTCGCTTGCGCTGGAGAGCCCCGAGACGTTCAAGCCAGCGGCCTGCGAGGCCTTTTCGACGTTCATCAGGAGCCACTGCTTACCGCCCGGCAGCTTGCCGCTGAGAAACGGCCACTTGATGTAGATCAACGGGTACTTGAAGAGAGCGCGCGCGGTGCCATTGGCCAGCGGCGCCGGCGCGCCCGCACCCGCGCGAAAGTGCATGTTCAGGACCCCTTCGCGGCCCGGCAGGTTCATGTAGCCGGACCCTTCGATCGTTATCGGCGAGGACAGCGCGGGTGAGCTCATGCGCTCGCTCAGCGTGATCTGCTCGCCCACTTCGCGCGTGGTGACTTCAGCGGCCTTGGCGACCGGGTCCACGCTCGACTGACCGCCACAACCGCTTCCCTGGAGCACCGCGGTGATGAGCGCCGCAGCGAGCGCGAGACTCATCAGCGGGTGGGGGGCACCAGGGCCCTTGCTCATCCTCATGCGGAGAACCTTACCCGCCGCTCAGGCCCGCCGCTGCGAACCGCGCGGCACGCGGCCAGCGCGGGCGCCGGCCTCCGTTGCGGGACCCGCCGCGGCGGAGATGCCGAGCACCCGCATCGCCTTCAGGCCGAGGCTCAGCTTCTCCCTGCCGTCGCTCGAGCTGACGTCCAGGCCGGATAGCTCACGCACACGCTCGAGGCGATAGTAGATGGTGTGACGGTGCGTATACAGGCGCTGAGCGGTGCCGGCGACGTTGCCGTCGGCTTCCAGGAACGTCTCGAGCGTGCGCACCAGCTCGGTCTCGTACTGCTCGTCGTAGACGGCGAGCGGCTCCACCGTCTCGGAGTAGAAGCGCCGCAGCTCCTCGGGGTTCTCGCTCATCGTCGACAGCAGCAGCCGGTAGGCGCCGGTCTGCTCGAAGGCGAGCGCCGGCTGCTCGCTGTTGCCCTCGGCCACGTTCGCGGCGAGCAGCGCCTCGCTGGCTGCGCGCGGCAGCTCCGTCGGGTCGGCGGTGACGCGGCTGCGCCCGAGCGCGAACGTGTAGCCCGCCAGCGACGCCTGCATCTCGCGCAGGGTCGCGTCGAGCACGCGCTCGGCGAGCTGCTCTTCGGCGCCGGGAACGAGCAGCAGGACCTCCGCTCCGGCGGCGTGCTCGCGCTCGGAGAGCGCCGCGATTGAACGGCCCGCGACGGCCCGCGCGCCGCGTTCGACGACCGCACGCACGCGTGCGCGCCAGCCCTCTTCGGTGGGGGCCTGCGGGTGGGCGCGCGCGACGAGCACGCTCGCGCCCGCCTCGACGTCGAGCGCAAGCTCCCTCGCGGCCGCGAGGATCTCCTCGCTGCCGCGCAGCTCCCGGCGCAGGATCGCGCGCAGGAACTCCGCGGCCGCGGACTCCGCCGCGCGGTCGGTGACGCGCACACGCTGCACCTCTGATGCGATCAGCGTCACGATCAGGCGCAGCAGCGATGGCTCTCGCTCACCGCGGACCCGGACGTGCAGCCAGCCGACGGGGGTGTCGGCTACGCGCAGCGGGATCTTGCTGACGTCGCCGGCGGGCGCCAGCAGCGAGCTCTCATCCGCCGGGGAGCGCGCCGCGACGGCGAGCGTCGCGCCCTGGGCGTCGGTCACGGCGAGACTCGCGTCAAGCGTGCGCGCAGCGGCGCGCACGACCTCCGGCAGTCCGGCACCCGACTCCACGGCCTGTGTGACCACATCGAGCGCCGCGAGGTCGAGGTCGCCGCCCTTGCGCTCCTCGCCCTCAGCCATCGCTATCCCCGCTTGCGAGCGTGGTTCGACGAGCCATCGAAAGGGCCTCCCGCTAGCCCCAGAAGTAGATGAATACGAGCGCGCCGACGGCGCCGATCGCCAGCAGCACGGCCAGCACGTAGAGCGAGAGGACTGTCGCGGCGAGCCGCTCCCACACACGCGAGTAAGAGGACCAGGCGGGGATCAGGATCAGCCCGACATACGCGGCCAGCCCGACCACGCCGGCAGCGATCACGGCAAGCATGTTGATCGTGGTTCTGTCCATCAGCCGCCCAATTGTGACGCACCGACCCGCGTGATGTGCGCGAAACGCGCCCCGACGGTGGCGCAGGCCAGCGGCGGCGGCATGTGCGCGGCGAGCGCGCCGGCCACCCCAGCAGCGCGCTGCGGCCCTGACTCGCCCGCGTAGAGCCCCACCACGGTGGGCCCCGACCCCGACAAGAAGACGGCGTCGGCGCCGGTGCGGGTGAGCAGCTCGAGCCGCTTGGCGATCTCGCCGTGCAGCGCCAGCGCCGCGGGCTGCAGGTCGTTGACCAAGAGCTCGGCGGCCGGCAGCCACGCGCCTGCGCC
>JANWLE010000020.1 GCA_025451035.1 Solirubrobacteraceae bacterium | reverse complement strand
CTAGATGGTTGATTCCACGGCGTTGCGCGTGGTTTCGGAGGTTTTGTAGGCAGCAGGGTCGAAGTCGGCGGTACTCATTACCCAGCCGCCGACCCGAAGGGGGCCTCGATGGACGCCGACCTCGACCTGCTGCTGACCGCTGTTTATTGCACGGCTGACGATCTCCTGCCTGAGCGGCCGGGGAACGCCAAGAGGATCGTCACAGACGCAGAGGTCGTCACGCTCTGCGTCGCGCAAGCGATCATGGGAATCCCTTCTGACAGGCGGTTCCTCGCGGTCGCTTCCAAGCATCTGCGCCACCTGTTCCCGACCGTCCCGAAGCAGGCTGGCTACTTCAAGCGCCGCCGCAGACTCACGGACACGCTGGAGTGGCTGATGAGCGTGTTCGCCAGCCAGAGCCCGGGGTTCTACGACGACCTGTTGCTCGTGGACAGCACTCCGGTGGAGTGCGCCAGAAGCCGCGAGACGGTCAAGCGCTCCGCTTTGGGTGATGCCGCGGACTACGGCTACTGCCCTAGCCATTCCCGGTTCTTCTGGGGTTTCCGGCTGCATGGGATCTTCGCTCCTGACGGCACACCCCGAGCGATCACGATCGCCTCCCCAAAACGCGATGAGCGCGACGTCGCCCTGGAGCTGTTGGCGCGCACCCGCCGCCAAGGCGCCGTGACACTAATCGGCGACAAGGGCTACGCCGGCAAGGCGTTCGCCCAGGCCGTCAACGAGATGGACGCCACGATCATCCGGCCCCGCCGCAAAGACGAGCCCGGCCAAGGGCCACACCTCGCACCGATCCGCCAAAGGATCGAGAGCATCTTCTGGAGCTGCAAGGGGACCCTCACGCTCGAGCGCCACGGAGCACGCACCCTCCAAGGCCTCAGAGAGCGCATCCTGCAACGCCTACTCACCCTCGCCGCCGCCGTCTCGCTCAACCACCAACTCGGCCGGCCAAGCCGCGCACTCGTCGACTACTGCGCCTAAACCATGGAATCAATCATCTAGGAGTGGGTAAGGGTCTATTTGCGGGAGTGGAGTGCAGCGCGCCATTGCGGCTGGTGAGCTCACAGCCAGCTGGCGAATGCGTGATCCTCAACTACGAGCCGCTGGAAAGCTCCTCCTAGAAGGGCTCGAAAGCGCCACAGCATCGCCCACGGCCGCTGAATTGCCGTCCGAGCACCGGTCTAGACATGTGATGGACCAACCGCAAGCTAGCATCACGGTCCGGCTCAGCGGACGACTCGCTCGCAGCGAGCTCCCCGCTATCTGCGAGCGGGTGACCGGGTTGCTCGAACGAGCTTGCCCGCCTGTGATCTACTGCGAGGTTGCGACCGTCGCGGCTGATGCGGTAACGATCGATGCGTTGGGCCAACTGCAACTGCTCGCCCGGAGATATGGGTGCAGGCTGAAGCTGCGAGATGTGTCAGACGAGCTGCGCGAGCTGATCGAGTGGGCGGGGCTGCAGCGCGTCTTGGCTGAATGAGAACACACGACCTAAGGTCTCAGTGCCGCCCCCGCGCCAGCCTGCGATCAGGAGTCGAGTCGTGGCGGCAACCCAAACAGCGGGAAAATGCGGTCGGTGGCCAAGAAGAAGGTGAATTCGACGATCTTCTCGTCGTCGAGCTCCAACACCTGTAGCGCCCATGGGTCGTAGCCGCTTCCGGTCTCGCTTGGCTTGTATTGGCCAAAGGCGACTGAACCATTGGCGCTCGGTGCGGGCACGACACGCGATCCGCGACACCCGATGCCGGGCCCGAGCCACCAGGTAAAGATGTCATCGCGGCCAGCCAGCCACATGTCGTAAGGCGGCATGGACTGGCTGGCGTCCTCCCTAATGAGCGAGGTGAGTCTCTCGATGTCATAGGCCTCGAACGCCTCGACATAGCGGGCCAAGAGCTCGCGTTGGACGGCGTCCATTGCTGCCGGTGTCATGTCGGTCACGCTCGAGCCGCTGGTCTCAAGCGTGGCGCGGGCACGCTGCAGAGCACTGTTTACCGAGGCCGCGCTCGTCTCAAGCAGGTCGGCCACCTCGGTGGCCTTCCAGCGCAACACCTCGCACAGGATCAAGACAGCGCGCTGGCGCGGCGGCAAGTGTTGAAGCGCGGCGACGAACGCGAGCTTGAGTGTCTCTCTAGCAATTGCGTGATCTGCTGGGTCGGCTTCGCTCGCGACCGAGGCGGTCGGGATCGGCTCGATCCAAGTGACCTCCGGCTGCGTGTTGAGATTGGGCGCGACTGGCTCTTGGGCGGGACCTAGGTCCATCGGGCGGGCACGTCGCTTGCGTGCGGCCAACATGTCGAGACAGACGTTGGTGGCGATCCGGTATAGCCAAGAGCGCATCGCGGCACGACCCTGAAAACCGTCAAAGCCGCGCCACGCCCGCAAGAGCGCTTCCTGCACGGCATCTTCGGCCTCAAACGGTGAGCCGAGCATGCGATAGCAATAGCCGGTCAACTCCGGGCGATGGAGCTCGAGCTGCTGCTCAAGCCCGGGTGCGAGGGTGGGGGCTGACTCCTGCACGAGTGTCATCGTAGGTGATATTTAGACCGTCGTCAGCGAAAAAATCATCGGTGGCGCCGTCCGAGACTGCGACGCATAGAGAAAATGCCTCGGCCGATGAGTTCAGGCGACGGCTACCGTCTTAGCTGCGAGCACGAGCAACGACTCGCGAAAGGAAGAAGACCGATGGGCCCCGAAGACCAAAACCGCTGGACCGCCCTGTTTGTGCTGTGCATGGGCTCGTTGATGATCGTTCTCGACACGACGATCGTTAACGTGGCGCTGCCCTCGATCAGGAGCGCGCTGGGGTTCTCTGCAACCTCGCTGGCGTGGGTCGTGAACGGCTACATGCTCACCTTCGGAGGGTTCTTGCTGCTGGGCGGGCGGTTTGGCGACCTTTTCGGGCAAAGGCGCATGTTCCTAGGAGGAATCGCGCTGTTCACACTCGCCTCGCTGGCCTGCGGGCTAGCGAAAGCTCAAGACTTCCTGATTGGTGCTCGCGCCGTTCAAGGTCTAGGAGGCGCGGTTGTCTCGGCGGTCTCCCTGTCCTTGATCATGTCGCTCTTTGTCCAGCCAGCGGAGCGAGCCAAGGCGATGGGCGTATTTGGCTTCGTCGCGGCTGGCGGCGGATCGATCGGCGTCCTGCTCGGCGGCGTCCTGACTGACCTGCTGAACTGGCACTGGATCTTCCTGGTCAATGTGCCAATCGGTGTAGCCGTATGCGCTTTGTCGCTACGAGTGCTGCCTGCCGGTAGTGGGACAAGTCTCGACGGTCGCTTGGACCTAGCAGGAGCGGTGACGGTGACCACTGCCTTGATTCTTGCGACCTATGCCATAGTCAATGGGAATCAGGCAGGCTGGTCTTCGGGACAGACCTTGGGACTCCTTGCTGGTGCAGTCGCTCTGCTAGGTGCCTTTTTCATGATCGAGTCGCGCGTAAAGGTCCCTTTGGTGCCGCTGCGAATGCTCAGGCTACGCAACCTAGCGACCGCCAACATGATCGGTGTGTTGTGGGCCGCGTCACTGTTCGCCCTGTTCTTTTTGTCGGCTCTCTACCTCCAGTTGGTGCTCGGCTACACACCGCTCCAAGTCGGCCTGTCGTTCTTGCCCGCCAACCTGATTATGGGTGCCTTTTCCCTCGGCCTATCGGCGAAGCTCGTAATGAGGTTCGGCATCAAGCCGCCGCTCGGGGTCGGTCTTCTCCTGGCCGTAGGTGGGCTGCTGCTGTTTGCCCGCGCGCCAGTTCGGGGTCACTTTGTGGCGGATGTGCTGCCGAGCATGATCCTGCTCGGCTTCGGTGCCGGGATGGCCTTCAACCCGGTGCTCCTGGCTGCCATGAACGACGTAGACGTCCACGAATCGGGTTTGGCGTCGGGCATCGTCAACACCTCGTTCATGATGGGCGGGGCCCTCGGTCTGGCCATGCTGGCAAGCATTGCGGCCTCGAGAACCAGCCATCTGGCGGCCTCCGGGAGCGGGCATCTCGCCGCACTCGCTCGCGGCTATCACCTTGCGTTCCTGATCGGTGCCGGCTTTGCCCTGATTGCCGCTGTGCTGGGCGCAGCGGGACTGCGCCCAGCCGAGGTTGCGGCCTTCGATGATCACGAGGCGACGCCGTCGACGGTGGAGCCAGTGTTGGCCGACCGCGGCCTTTAGCGAACGTGGTAGTAGGCCCCGAGCTTGCGACCCAGGGCCTGCTATCAATGAGCGCGCGAAAGCACGCGCTCAACTGCATCTCGAGGAGCTAGTTAGCGTCGAGTTCGCGCCTGTCTGATACAGGAAGCTCGACGTAACGACGAACCTCTTTTTGATGCACTTGCCCGCCTTGATGAACGTGTTGGTGCCTTTGCCGATGGCTTTGATCGTCAGCTTCAGTTCTGTCAAGACGATGTTGACAGGGCCCTGTTTGAGTTCTGGCACTTCTACCGTCAGCTTGTTGGAAGAGACCTTGGCGTGGAGGATTAGGTCGACCCCGCCGAGAGCCTTGTGTTCGAGGTAGAGGATGACTTCGTTGTTGCCCGCGAAGGCGGCCACCGCCTCGGGGATGGCAGGCAGGACAGGGGCGCCGTTGGCGTTGGCCGAGCCCGTGCCCAGCTTGCTCTTGACGGGACAGGCAGCGCCTTTGGTCGCCTTGATTTCGGGTTCGGAGGCTTTGCACTGGGCCAAGGCTTTGCTGTGGAAGTTGAACTTCGTCTTGACGGGGAACGTCAGTTTGAGGACCTTAAGGCCCTGGGGCTGGGCGAAGGGCGCCCCTGGGTCTTCGGAGAGGATGACCGCTTTGACGCCGCTCGACTGGTTCGGTTTGGTCGCCGTCAAGGTGACTTTGGCGGTCTGCTTGAACTGGGCGCTCGCCAGGGCGATGCCCGTCATGGCGAGCATTGCAATCGCGAGGCCTAGGGCCGTGATCTTCAGCGTTCTCATCGCTTAGCTCCTTTAGGGGTGATGGTGTCTGAGCCGCGAGACCAGCGGCACGTTTCTTAGGGTTCGCCACGCCTGCCGCCCTTTCGGCGGCGATGCGCTTGGTTTGACGTTGGTGGGCCACCAGCTGGCGCGTCCGAGGACGGCGACGGTGGCCGGCAACAGCACGGGCCGCACGAGGAATGCGTCCAGCGCGATCGCAACCGCGACGGCGATGCCGAACGCCTGCACGGTCGCAAGGTCGCTGGTGGCGAAGGGGATCAACGCCGCGATCATCAACAGGCCGGAGCCCGTGGACGCGGCGGCCGTCTTGCGCAAGGCGCCGTCGAGCGCCTCCTCGACGCTCGCGCCGCCCAGCAGCTGCTCGCGGGCGCGCGCCAAGAGGACTACGAGGTAGACGAGCGAGACGCCGAAGACGACGGTGAAGATGCCGGTGATCGACATCGGGTCCAGATACCCAGGGCCGCCCAGCGGCGGATGGCTGCCGCCGAACAGGAGCTGCATGACGCCGAAAGTCGCCGCTGCCGTCAACAACAGCATCGCCACGGCCACCACCGGCAGCAGCAGCGCCCTCAGCGCGACCGCCAGGACCGCCGCGACCGCGACGGCGAGCGCGACGATCACCCAAGGCAGCCTCTCGTTCGTCTCGCTCGTGTAGTCGGCGAGGTTGCCCGCGGGGCCGCCGACGGCCGCCTCCAGATGGTTTTGGGCGGCAAAGCCCTTGGCCTGGCGAGTCAGCCGCTCGCCCAGCGAGGCGGTGCGCCCGTCGGAGGGGGGGTAGCGCGAGACGATCAAGATCTGCCCTGAGTCGCCGCCGCGGCCGACGTTGACGGCGAAGGAGGCTTCGTTGGCGGCGCCAGGCTGGGCGCCTTGGACGGCGGCGAGCAGGAAGTAGCCGGAGTTGAACAGTCCAGGAGACTGCTGCTGGAGCGTTTCCAGGTCCTTGGGCGAAGGCAGCTGGGTGCGGAACTTGGCGACGCCCGCCTGGAGCTGTCCCAGGCCGTTGACGAGCTGACCCGTCGGCGAGACGCCCCCGGCGAGCCCCGCCTGGAGCTGGCCGGCGCCGCTCGTCAGCTTGCCCAGGCCCGCTTCGAGCGCGCCTGCGCCGTCGCGCAGCTGGGTCAGCCCCGAGGTCAGCTGGCCACCGCCGCCGGAGAGCTGGCCGATGCCGGCCGCGAGCTTGGCGTTGCCCGTGCGCAGTTCGCCCAGCCCTTTCTGGAGCTTGCTCGCGCCGGTCGAGAGGCTTGAGAGGACCGTGTTCAGGAACTGCTCCTGGGTGGAGAGGGCGGCGGCCAGCTTGGCGGCTTCGCTCGCGCCGCCTGCCGCGCTGCTTACGCCGCTCCAGACCCCCCCTGCGGCGCCGTTGGCGCGTTCGAGCGCCGCGAGCGCTTCGCCGTAGCGGGGATCGCCCTTGCCGGAGGTCATGTCTTTGAGCGCCGCGAGGGCGGAGGCGGTCTCGGCCGCGACGTGCTGCGCTTCGCCCTGGAGCCCCGCCAGGGCGCCGCTTGTGCCTTCGGAGACGGAGGCGAGCTTCTTGACGGAGGGCAGATTCGTCGAGACGGGCACCTTGGCGGTGCCAAGGCCGTTGGCGAGGTCGATCGAGCCGGCGAGCGCCTGGGTGGCGCCGCTCTTGAGGGCGTTGGCCCCGCTCAGCGCCTGCTCGAGGCCGGCCGACAGCTTGGCCGAGCCGCTGCGCGCCGCGGCCAGCCCTGCGTGCAGCTTGGCCGAGCCCGTCTGCGCTTCGCCGGCGCCGCCGTACAGCAGGCCCGCCCCCGAGCTCGCTTCGGCCAGGCCGCCCTGGAGCTGCTTGGCGCCAGTGCCCGCCTGCCCCAGGCCGCTTGAGAGCCGGCCGAGGTCGCGCTTGCCGCCGGTCAGGAGCTTGCCCGATTCGGCCAACGCGCCTGGCAGCTTGCCCAAGGGCTTGGTCTGGCTGGAGAGGGCGCCTGGGCCGGCGACCGACTTGACGGCGGGGTCCTTGGCGAGCCTTTCCTGGAAGCGGTCGAGCGCTTGCAGAGTCTTGGCGGTCGTCAAAGGCCCTTTATGGCTGACGACGATCATGTTGTAGGGGGTAGGCCAGCCTGGCCCCATCGAAGAGGCGACCGCTTCGAAGGCGGCCCGCGCCTTGTTGCCCTTGGGCAGCTGGCTGACGTCGGGCGGGCCCGTTTTGAGCGCCAGAGTGGGGACTGCGAGCAACAGCAGCGCGCCGGTCGCGAGCAGCCCTGTGATGGCGGCGTTGCGCCGCACCCAGGCTCCAGCGCCGACGAGCCTGTCCCAGTCGCGTTGCAGCGCCGCAGGCGCGCCGATGCTCGGGCCGGCGATGCGCTCGCCGAACAGGGAAAGCGCCGCCGGCACGACGACGACGGCGCCGCCGACGGCCAGCAGCGAGCAGAGCAAAACGCCGACGCCCAGGGAGACGAGGATCTTTGTGGGGGCGATCGCCGAGGCGAGCGCCAGCGCCAGGATCAGGCCTGTGCCCGCGAACATGACGGCCTTGCCGGTCGTCCTGGTGACCTCAGTCGCGGCGGCGACGGCCTGGCGGTGCCGAGCCTGCGGGTCGGCCGCGTCCCCGGGGCCGCCCGCTCCGCTAAGGGCCTCCTCCTGATGGAAGCGGTCGAGGATCAGAAGCGAATAGCCGACGCCCAGCGCAAGCCCCGTCATCGAGGCGAGCGCCAAGGCGAGCGGGTCGACGTCGATCAGCTTGCCTGCCAAGGCCATCAGGCCAAAGCTGCCGAGCACGGTGGCGGCGCCGACGAGCGCGACGGCGATCGAAGCCAAGAGCGAGCGCAGGCCGAGCAGGAGCAGCAGGAAGAGGACGCCCAAGGCGATCAGCTCAGAGCGCCTGGTAGTGGAGATCGCCTCGTCCTTGAGCGCCCTGTCGATCGAGGGCTGCCCCGTGACCGACGCCTGGACGGGCTTGGAGACGTCTTTGGCGACGAGCGCTTCGATCGCCGGCTGGTCGTAGTTGACGACGTCCCTTTCCGGCTTGTCGACCGACAGCACGATCATCGCCGCCGTCGGCGAGGGCCGCAGTTCGCTGGCCGCCGACCCTGCGTCCCAGGCGGTCAGGGCGCGAAGGTGGGGCCGCTTGAGCAGGTCCTTGACGAGCTTCGGCCCCTGCTTGTCAAGCTCGCTTGCCGGTCCGCGCAGCAGGATCGGCACGAGCTGGGTAGGCCCGAAATTCGCTTCTGCCAGTTGCTGTGCGCGAGAAGACTCGCTGCCGGGAACTACGACAATCGTGGGGGCCAGCGATTTCGCCACCCCAAATCCGATCAGCGCCAGCACCAGCACCGCTGTAGCCCAAACCGCAAGCGAGAGCTTTGGTTTGCCGATCGACAGGCGTGCAAGGGCGATCACGGCTGAATTGCTCTCATTAAGGACCGACCCTCCCTGCTGTGAGTGTTGCTGGACCAATGTAAGGTCGCGTGCACCGGCCGCCCATCGGGGTGGGCTGCGGTCTAGCCTCAGTAGAAACTCGCGGACAACAGCGAGCCGAACGCCTGGCGCCCGCGCACTTTGCGCCCACAAACGCCGACTTGCGAAGATCAATGCGTGAACGCCGTTGAGTCCACACGCACCTCACGCATGAGCACGGTCATGCGTGAGGGGGAGCGTGTGACGCCGCTCGAGCTCTTCTTCGATCTAGTGTTCGTCTTGGCGCTCACCCAGTGCACCACTCTGATGGCGCACTCACCGACGTGGGCCGAGCTGCTCAAGGGGATGCTCATCTTGGCTTTGCTTTGGTGGTCGTGGGTCGGCTACGCCTGGCTTACTAGCGTGATCGATCCCGAGGCAGGGCCTGTTCGGCTGGCGATGTTCGCCGCCATGGCTGCCCTCCTCGTGGTTGCTCTATGTGTACCCGGTGCGTTCGGGAACGAGGCGCTTCTGTTTGCGTGCGCCTACGCGGTGGTGCGGGCGAGCCACATCATCCTGTTTTCCATCGCCAGCCGTGAGGATGCGGCTCTGCGGCGTTCGGTCGCCGGACTAGGTCTAGGCACAGCGTTTGGCGCCGGACTGCTGTTGGCGGGCGCTCTCGCGGGAGCGACCATGCAGCTCGTGCTGTGGACGCTGGCTCTCGCACTCGATATGGGGGAGCCGTTTCTGTTCGGGGCGGAGGGCTGGAAGCTCATGCCGAAGCATTTCGCCGAGCGTCATGGTCTGATCGTGATCATCGCACTGGGAGAGTCGATTGTCGCGCTCGGCGTAGGCGCGCAAGCCAGCATTTCAGCTGGTTTGGTCGCCGCGGCCGTGCTGGGTATGGTGGTCGCCGCCGCTCTCTGGTGGGCCTACTTCGACGTCGCTGCTCTCGTTGCAGAGCAGCGACTCTCGCAGTCGCAGGCAGGACGTCAGCGTAACGAAATGGCTCGTGACGCCTACTCCTATCTTCACTTCCCAATGGTGGCGGGTATCGCCCTGTTCGCCGTTGGCTTGAAGCGCACCCTGGGGCACGTCGAAGCCCCGCTTGAGCCGGTGCCCGCGGTCGCTCTCCTCGGCGGCACAGCGATGTATCTGCTCGCGCAGGTGGCTTTCAGACTGCGCAACGTCCATACGCTCGCTGGGCGACGAGTCATATGCGCTGGCGCGCTTCTAGCGCTCGTACCGATCACTGTAGGACTGGGAATCTCCTCGCTTGCCACGCTGGCGATCTTGGCGGCCGCTCTAACCGGGATGATTGCCTACGAGGTTCTGCGCTTTGCTGAGGCTCGCGCCCGTATCCGGGGCGGCATCAGCACCTAGGCTCGGTATCGGTTGGCGAGTGACTAGCTGTCTGAGCTGAGCGACATGACGCAGCGTGCTCTTAGCCTTGTGGAGGCCAGGGATAGCGTGCCGGCTTCGCCTGCGCCCAGCCCGCGTAGGCGGTAGCTGGATCATGTGTGTCCTGCGCCACGCTGGCCTGATGCTTGGCAGCCGCGGTGCTGGCGGGATAGATCAGGTCTCGCCCGGCATTGCGCGCCCCAACCATCAAGATCACACAGCGGCTATCTCCTGCGCCAACGATCACATGGGCGGTGTTTGGCGGACAGTGCACGAAGTCCCACTGACGCAGCAGTCGTTCCTGCTCCTCGACGATGAGTATCGCCTCGCCTGCGAGCACGAGGAACGCCTCTTGGCCTGCCTCGGCGTGGTACATGGCGGCCGGCTTGCCGGGTCCGAGAACACGAACGTTGATGCCGAAGTGCGGGAAGCTGCGTGGGGTGCCCTCAAAGATAAAGCGGTACTGGCTGTCGTCCATCCCCATCGCCGTGGCGTCGGACACATTCACCACAAACCAACCATCGTCCTCCGGCTTGAGTCCAGCTGCTGTCTGAATTAGTTGCGCCTCGGGTACCGGTGCGCGGGTCATATGAGCCTCCTCTGGTGGATCGTAAAGACCGGTCTTTGCGATGCCTACTGACTACGAGCACATAGAGACGCGTGAATAAGCGAAGTGTCCAGCCGCATCGACTAGATCACATTCACAGACGCGAGAGCACAAGACCGGCCGCCAGGAGAACGAGTCCGAAGGCGCACGCGGCGAGCGCGCCGTCCAACGGCTGGGCTAGACGAGAGACGGTGAGGTCAACCGCGGTTCCGTCGACCAGGTGCTGTTGTCCGCTTATCGAGACGGTTTGTCGCCGCAGCTTGCGCACCGGCGTACTGAGACGTCGCTGGGCGACACTCAAGGCTAGACAGGCGGCGGCGACCAGGCCGCCTTGCAAGCGCAACTCGAGCGCATTGACCCAGTAGCCCGTGAGGGCAGGGAATGCCCCCCACGCAGCAGCGAACCAGAAGTCCGAGTGAAAGCGCCCCCCGAACAGCTCGAGGTTATAGGCGAGAACTATGAAGGCGCCCGCGAGCACGAACGGGATGAGGCTCGCGGAGACTGTGAATGCGCCGATCGCGCCGATCGCGACAGCCCCCAAGAGAGACACCGCAGCCATCGACCACAGCATCCGCCCGGGGATGGCGGTCGCCAGCGGCCTGCCATGAAGCTCGTCCAAGGCATGCGCGCAGACGCCGACACCCAGGAAGAAGGCGGCCAGACAGGCAGCCAGGCGGCCGCCGTGAAGATGCGGCGCGGCCGCGGCGCCGATCGCTATGTAGCTCAGATGCCACGCGGTATAAGGAGGGTGCAGGATGGTGAGCAAGCCGCGCCACCCGCCCGACCCGAGCGCGTAGAACGCGGGCCGTTCAAATGACCCTGCGCTGCCCATCCGCCTTGGTTCCCCAGATAACGACCCCTCCGCCGAGACTCATGCGCCGAACCTGGACAGCCTCGATCCCTGCCTCCCTCCAGAGCTCGACTAGCCGATCCAGCGGAATGCGAGAGTAGAACTCGGGGATACTCCTGGCGAGGAAGCTCCCGGTGCGACTCCACTCGCGGGAGATCAAGCGCCCCGAGGCGGGAAGCCCAACGCGTGTGTAGAAGCTCCAGAGGGTTCGCCATGGTTGCCGCTCGGGCACGGCAAACTCGAGCATCGCGACGCGCCCGCCGGGCTTTACGACTCGCGAGAGCTCGCACAAGGTCGCTGCCGGGTCGTCTACGTAGCGCAATAGATAGGTGAAGGTGAGGTGGTCGAACTCCGCGTCGGCGAAGGGCAGTTGCTCTGCTTCTCCCATTACAAGCCTCACGCGCTCGGCAAGTTGTGGATCGCACGCGAGGCGCTGGTGTGCTCGCTCAAGCATTCGCGAGCTCTGATCGAGTCCCACCACACTGCAGCGATAGGCGCGCACGAGCGCCTGTGCCACTAGACCCGTACCCGTAGCGACATCGAGTACCCGCTCCTCGGGCTTGGCATGCACGGCGCTGACCATGGCATGGCGCCAGCGGGGATCCTGGCCAAAGCTGAGCACCGCCGCAACACGGTCGTAGTGGCGCGGCAGGGGCTCAAACAGCTCGATTGCATGGCGCTTTCGAGGGCTCTGAATGGGCTCGGTCGTACCGCTCACCACCCCAGCATCCTCGCTTTGCGCTGCGAGCGCAATGTTCGCTGTCTTGATGCCAACTCGTGATACCCGCATTGGCATCGCTGGCTGCGCTAACCCCCGCTGCCGAGCAGTCGTGAGGAGTCGAAGAGCGACTTCGGGTGCGGGCTCAGACTATGGTGCCCTGCAGCGAAAGTGAAATGAAATCCTTTCGAGGCACTCCGCTTGCTACATGCGGGATTTCTGGGCCGCCACCAAGAGGGCTCGCCCTATCCCAGAGAGCCCCAAGGCAGCGCATGGCCAGCTGCAGTCATAGCTCCACGCCATCGTTTGTCGGGCTAGACGCGGCCGCTGTCACGTGCTTGCCGTCGCCGCCAGTCTGGTGCTCGCCAACTGGTTGCTCGCTGGTTTTGTCGCCTCGGTCGCGGAAGACGAAGTACCAAAGTCCGGCCAGCAGCACCCAGCCGCCGATAATCGAGCCGACTGCCAGCAGCGCAAAAGCTGTCTGGCTGCCAGTGACAGCTTCGCCGGCGAGCGCGAAGGGAGCTAGCACGCCGAGCTGCATACCTTGGCCTGTGTCGTCCCGCCTACAAGCTGGGCGGGTGACGAACCGCGTATCCCGCCAGTGACGGCGTTGCGAGGATCCACCTCGAGGCGTACGGGCCGCTGCGGCCGGCTGTATCGAACCACATACCATCGACGTTCATGAACGTGTGGCCGGCATTCGCGTAGATCGTGATCCAACGGCCGGGGCCGGGGTCCCCCCAGCCAGCCAGTTCGCCGGAGACAAGCGGAGCGCCCAGCAGCCCGGCTGCCGCCAGCGCATAGCTGACCGAGCCGGAGCAGTCATAGCCTCTGTCAACAAACGACCCGTGCCCACCACCCCAGATATAGGGGAAGTCAGCGATAGCGTTGCCTCCTGCGATAACCCTCTGCACTACTTCCGGCACGTCCTGGGGGATCGGCACGGTGCCGTTGCCCCCGACCGATGATCCTGCCGCGGAGGAGCCGCTTGCCGGGGATAGCGCCCGCGCTATGGCGGCTCGTTCCTGTGCTTGGGCGTGTTCCTCTTCGCGGAGCTCCCGCTTTATCTGCGCATCGGATGCTGCGCCTGGAGCGACGACAGCTTCGGCCGCCGTGCTCGGCAACGATGCGCGTGGGTGGTGGGCGGAAACTGACGCTGAAACCGGAAAGCTCTTGGATTCTTCGGGGTCGCGCACCTGCACGGCCGCGCCGCTGTGAGTGTTCACGACGCCTACGGCTGGGTGGCGGGCTGGGCGGCCACTCATGTGAACTTCAGCGCCGGCTAGCCGCGGCCGGTGCCGGAACGCGGGCAGGCTGACCGCGGAAGCAGCGGCAGTTGAGCCATGAGCTTTTGGATGAGCACCAGCGCGATGGGTGAGATACAGCACGACCAGCAGAGCGGTGCCAAGCAGCGCCATGGTCACCAGCGCGCCCGTCGCGGTGTGACGGGTCAGCAAGCTGGCTCGAGGACTGCGTTGCGCGACTGTGGTTGACTCGCTGCTCACCGCCCTAAAGGCTAGCGGGCCGCCGATCGTGTTTGCGTAGCTAGCGCCCAGCTAGGACTGTCCTGTCAGGGCTGCGATCAATCCCGATGCCTGCCCGCTCAGCTAACCTGGATGAATGCGTGAGGACGCAACCACGGTCGAAATCCGCCCGCACGTCCGTTTGCTGCACGGCCTTAGGCGTCCAGCGAACTGGCTGCAACTGATCCGCTTCTCTCTCGTCGGTGCGAGTGGGTATGCGGTGAACCTGGCGATCTTCGCGCTCTGCGTTCACCTATTCGGAATCGACTACAGGGTCGCCTACGGCGCCGCCTGGCTGGTTGCGGTAGTCAACAATTTCGTCCTCAACCGCCGTTGGACGTTCGACGCCCGCGCCGGACAGATCCATTTCCAGGCGATCCGCTTCTTCATTGTGAGCCTCGTAGCAGCCGGTTTTGGCCTGCTAATGCTGATGCTCCTAGTCGAGGCGGGTGGGCTGGCCAAGGTGCCTGCGCAGGCCATCGCGGTGGCTGCTTCGACCCCCCTGAACTTCCTCGGCAACAAGCTGTGGAGTTTCCGCGCGGGCGAGCTCTAGCTCCAGCAATCGGGCCTGGCCGGGCCAGTCTGGTCGGTGGGCGACATTAGCCGCGGAACTGCGGCGGGTACCTATACTCTGCCTAGCACCCTCTCGGAGGAGCATTTCGTGCAGGAGATGGTTATCTACGGCGTCAGCTTCGATATGGTCGGAAAGCAGCCGATCGTGCTGTTGAAGACGGTCGAGGGAAACAAGTTCCTACCGATCTGGATAGGTCATCCAGAGGCAGCTTCGATCCTTATGAAGCTGCAGGGCGCGAGCACTCCCAGGCCGATGACCCACGACCTGATGTGCGAGGTGCTCGGCGAGCTAGACGTTCGCTGTACCCAGGTTGCCGTGACCGAGCTGCGCGAGAACACCTTCTTTGCCTCGATCACCCTCAGCGTTGGTGGTCGCGAGCTGGAGATCGACTCGCGTCCGAGCGACGCAATCGCGCTCGCGGTGCGCTCAGGCGCGCCGATCTACGCGGCGGAGGAGGTGATCGCCGAGTCTGCGATCGAATTCGAGCACGACGTCGAGGAGTCGGAGGACGTCGTCGAGAAGTTCAAGGAGTTTCTCGACCACGTCTCGCCCGAGGATTTCGCCGCCGGCGACTCCTAGGGCCGGCCGGTCTGTGCGTGCTGCGCGCTGCGGGTCCAGGCGCTGTCGAGGATCCGGCTGATCAGCTCATCGAAGCTGATACCGGCCGCATCGGCAGCCTGGGGAAGCAGGCTCGTCTCGGTG
>JANWLE010000019.1 GCA_025451035.1 Solirubrobacteraceae bacterium | reverse complement strand
GGGCGGCGCGAGGTTTTCTCTAGGCTTCTGGCCTAGATGAGCGGTCAGTCGCAGAGCACGATCTCCCCTGTGCGCTCCTCGGGGCGGCGCGCGCTGCTCAAGGCAGCCAACCGCGAGGCGATCCTCAGCGCCGCCAGGGGCGTGTTCGCCGAGCTCGGCTACGGCGCGACCGGGGTGCGCGACATCGTGCGCGCCACGAACCTAGCGGCCGGCACTTTCTACAACTACTTCCCCGACAAGGAGTCGGTCTTCCGCGCGATCATCGAGGAGAGCGCCAGCCAGATCATCGTGCGGGTGCGAGAGGCGCGTCGGCGGGCCACGACGCTTCACCAGTTCGTGGAAGACGGCTTTCGCGCATATTTCCAGTTCGTCAGCGAGGACCCCGACACGCTGACTCTGATGCGCCGCAACGCGGGCGCGATCCGCCAGTTCTACGACGAGCCGGCGATCGGGGCCGGCACCGCCGATTTGCGCTCAGACCTCGACTGGGCGGTCGAGAACGGCCTCATCGCGCCGCACGACACCGAATATATGGCGGCGGCGATGGTCGGCGCGGGCGTCGAGCTGGCAATGAAGATGGTCGAGCGCGAGCCACCGGACGTGCAGGGTGCCACCGCCGCCGCGACCGCTCTGTTCGTCGCCGGCCTGAGCGCGCTCGCCTAAAGATCACAAGTCGCCGGATCAACCCACCATCACCGTAGACTCATCGGTAGTGCCAACGTTCTGCCGCCACAACCGTTTCCTCGAGCGCTGTCCCGTCTGCAGCAAGGCGCTCGTCTCGCAGACGCCAGCGAAGGTCGCCCAGCCGCGGCGTTCGGGCGCGGGCTCCAAGCGCACCGCCCAGGCCAAGCGCGCACACCAGCGCGAACGGTTGCGCGTCATCCACGAGCTGCGCGCATCCGACGACGGTTACCGCTGTGGATTGGTGCCCGGCCTGCGCTCCTCCGAGGACGCCGAGCACCTGGCGGTGGAGATCGGCTTCTCGAGCGGCCGCCTGCGCGGTCTGGAACGCTCGCCCCCGGGCGTCTATGGGGACGCCCGCGCCCTCGCCGCGGCGGACATCGAGCAGGCGAGTTGGATCTGCTTTCTGGCCAGCTACATTTCACCGCTGCAAGGAGAGGACCCGTTCGCCGGGATCCGCGTCGCGCTCGAGCGGGCGGGGGACTGGCACGCCGGGCGCCTGCCCGACCTCGATGAGGTACAGCTCGGCCCGCGCACCTCGCACGACCCTGAGCGCGGCAGCGGGACGCTGGCCGCCTACCGCCGCTGGGCCGAGCAGGCCTCCTCGCAGGCGGCGGGCTTCCGCGGCGAGTTTGGCTGGAGCCCAGAGCGGCGTTTCGAGCGGGTTTTCGAGCGCCTTGCGCTCCCGCACTTTGACCGCTCCGTGCGTTTTGAGCTGCTGCTGACGCTCGGCGCGCTCGGCCTGTATGAGCTGCGCGCGGACTCGCTGCACCTGCTCGGCGCGAGCGGCCGCGGCGGCGACGATGCGACGACGATCGCCGCCAAGCGGGTGTTCGCCATCGGCGACACGCTGAACCTCACGCGCCGCTCGGCGGCACTCGCCGATGCGGTCGCGATACCGATCGGGGTTCTCGACCTCGCCCTGGCGAACTGGGGCTCAGGGGAGCGCGTGACGCTCGGCTTCCCCGTCGAGACGAACGACCCCGACGCGCTGCAGCGGGCTCGCGGCGCGCTCGCGCTGTGACACGCCCGCCGGGCTTCAGGCGTTGGAGAAGTACTGTCCTGCGCGACGCCTAAAGTCTCGTGCATCGGTTACATCCACGAGCGTCGGAGAGTCACGATGCCGCTCTGTTTCATCGAACCTCAGGATGCCATTCGGGTTATCGCTGAGTCCGTTGGTCGCGAGGCGCGCCGGCAGCTGGTCGGCGAGGTCGTGCGGGCCTGGGTGGACGACATACCCGAGCAGGAGCTGTCGCTGCACTACGCCAAGGCGATCGCCGACCTCGACCAGGACGATCTGCATCTGCTGGCGGCCTGGCACGCGTCGCTTGAGGTCGTTGGGCAGCCGATCGCCAACACCGAGTTCCTCGTCGGCGTTTTCCCCAGTCTCGGCGAGAACCGCCGCGAGGCGCTGAAGATTGCCGCAGGCTTCCGTGGCGAGGAGGCCTTCCAGGCTGGTGTCGCGGAGGACCAAGCACTCGACACAGTGCTCCCGCGCCTCTCGCGCGAGCGCGCGGTCGAACTGGCCAACGAGTGCATCCAGTTGTATCTCTGGGACCGGATGGGCAACGACAACTAGCGGTCGAGCTGCCGGTCCACATCGACCGCGCTCGACTCCGCGTCATAGTCCGCAGGCGGGTCGCCGTCGCGATAGCGGGCGCCGAAGCGCACCCATTCCGCGCGCGGCAGCCGGCGCGTGAAGCGACGGACAACCAGGCGCCGTGCGAGCCCGCGTGAGGGTTCCAGCAGCAGCAGCGCGCCGAGCACGTCGGTAATGAAGCCCGGCGCTATCAGCAGCGCGCCGCCGGCGATCACGAGCGCGCCGTCGAGGATCTCTCGACCCGGCGCACGCCCCGCCGCGAGCGCGCGGCGGGCGCTCAGCCACACCGCCCGGCCCTGCGAGCGCATCAGCGCCGCCCCCAGCAACGCGTCGGCGATCAGCAGCGCCACCGTCGGCAGCACACCGATCGCGTGCCCGACCGCGATCACCACGTACAGCTCGAGCAGCGGAACGCCGATCAGCGTCACTAGCAGCAGCAACAACACCATCTCTATTAGAAGGGTAGCCTCCGGCCGGGCGGTGCCCCGCAGGCCGATACAATCGGGCTCATGCAAGTCACCGTCGACGACGTGATGGACGCGCTCGCGAACGTGATCGACCCGGAGCTCGGGCTGGATTTCGTCGAGCTCGGCTTGATCTACGGCGTGCAAGTCGACGACGGCAACGTGCACGTCACGTTCACGCTGACGACCCCGGGCTGTCCCATCGGTCCGCAGGTCACCGAACAGATCGAGGAGTTCGTCGGCGAACTGGATGGCGTGGGCAGCGTCGAGACCGAGATGGTGTTCATCCCGCCGTGGTCACCGGAGAAGATGTCCGAGGACGCCAAGTTCGCGCTCGGCTACTGACTGCCGGCGGGCCGATCGCTACGGCTTGATCAAGCGCGCGGGGATCGAGCCGGAGCCGTTATGGGAGCCATCGGGTAGCCGGGCGCTCTGCTCCTTGGCGAGCTCAACCAGTGTCGCGAGCTCCGCAGCGATGTCCTCCCCGAGCTGCTCGATGTCGAAAAGCGCGTCGAAGTCGCCGAGCAGCCCGAAGTTCATCTGGCCGTTATAGGACATGATCGCGATCGCCAGCGCGTGGTTTTCGGGCAAGAAGGCGACCGGGTAGGCCTCTAGCATCTGGCGTCCCAACACGTACAGCGGGAATTGCGGCCCCGGCACGTTGGTAACGATCAGGTTGAACAGGCGGGTAGAGAAGTTCAGCCGGGAAGCCTGGGCGAGGACCGTCGGCGGCGCGAAGTTCTGCACGCCGGCGAGCACCTCTGCGCCGAGCGCCTGCTTTGACTCCTTCAGCCCGTCCATCGCGTCTTTGACGAAGTCCAGGCGCTGGACGGGGTCCGCGATATAGATCGGCAGCGGTCCGCGCATCGCGACGATCCTGTTGCCGAGCTGATGGTGCTCGTCTTCGGCGCGAACCGACACCGGCACCAGCGCACGCATCTCCAGCCCCTCGGTGCGCACGCCGCGCGAGATCATGAACCTGCGCAGCGCGCCCGCGACGGACGCGAGCACCACATCGTTGACGGTGCCGCCGAACGTGTTCTTGACGAGCTTGAAGTCATCGAGCTGGCTGGCGATGCCGACGAACCTGCGGTGTGGGCCGATCGTGACGTTGAGCGGCGTCTCCGGCGCCGGGTTCAATCCCGCCCAGGCGATCTCGCCTATGCCCTCGGCGATCTCGCGGCTGCGGTTGAGCGCACGCTCGGGGTGTGTGATCACGTCAAATGCCCCGGCGGCGAGCTCCACGCCGGCGCGGATCGCCCCCGCGACCCCGGCGGCGACGAGCTCGACTGTCCCCGGTTCGCGGCGCGGGACCCATGGACGCCCGGAGTGCTTGATCGGCTCGGGTGTCGGCGAGAGGTCGAACAGCACGGTTGCGAGGTCCACGCCGGAGATCCCGTCGATCAGCGCGTGGTGAGTCTTTGAGATCAGCGCGAAACGCCCGCCGTCGAGCCCCTCGATCAGCCACATCTCCCACAGCGGCTTGGAGCGGTCGAGCGCCTGGGAGAAGATGCGCGCGGTCAGCTCGCGCAGCTGCTGCCAGTCGCCGGGTGACGGCAGCGCGGTGTGGCGGACGTGGTACTCGAGGTTGAAGGTCGGGTCGTCGATCCAGACCGGCCGTCCGCTGTCGAGCGCTGTGTGCGCCAGCTTGTGTCGGTAACGGGGGACGAGGTGAAGGCGCTGGCGGATCTGTTCGAGGAAGTCCTCAAACGACGCCGGTGGACCCTCGAAGATCGTCAACCCGCCAACGTGCATGTGCGAGTTAGGACCCTCCTGGTGTAGGAAGGAGGCGTCGATCGGGGTCAGCCGGTCGAGGTGTTGCTGTGACATCTTGCTGCAAGGGTACCCCGTTGCGCGTGCGGGTACATACCATCCCTACAATTGAGATGTGACCGACGCCGCTAGCGTGCCGAACACGATCGAGAAGCTGCTGCTCGCCGCGCCGCGAGGGTACTGCGCCGGCGTTGACCGCGCGGTGCAGACCGTCGAACGCGCGCTCGAGCTGCACGGCCCGCCGGTGTACGTGCGCAAGCAGATCGTCCACAACAAGCATGTGGTGGAGTCGCTGTCAGATCGCGGCGCCGTGTTCGTCAATGACGTGCAGGAGATCCCCGAGGGCGCCGTCACGATCTTCTCCGCTCACGGGATCGCACCGAGCGTGCGCGCCAACGCCGAGCAGCGTCAGCTGCAGACGATCGACGCGACCTGCCCGCTGGTGACGAAGGTCCACCGCGAGGCGGTCCACTTCGCGGCCGAGAGATATACGATCGTGCTCGTCGGCCATTCAGGTCACGAGGAGGTCGAGGGGACGATGGGGGAGGCCCCCGGGCAGATCGTGCTGGTGGAGAGCGAGCAGGACGTCGACGAGCTCGAAGTGGAGGACCCCGAGCGCGTCGCCTACGTCACGCAGACCACGCTGTCGGTCGACGAAACCAGCGCGATCGTCAAGCGGCTGTATGAGCGCTTCCCCGCGATAGCCGGTCCGCGTACCGACGACATCTGCTACGCGACCACCAATCGCCAGACCGCGGTCAAGCAGATGGCGGGCGACTGTGACCTGCTGCTGGTGATCGGCTCGCGCAACTCCTCGAACTCCGTGCGCCTAGTCGAGGTTGCCAAAGACTGCGGAACCGAGGCTTACCTGATCGACAACGCTAGCGAGGTGCGTGAGCAGTGGCTTGAAGGTAAGCGCATCGTCGGGATCACCTCCGGCGCGAGCGCCCCGGAGCACCTCGTCAAGGATCTGCTCGACTTCTTCAGAGCCCGTGGCGTGAGCGACATCGCAGAGGTCCACGCGGTCAACGAGGACGTTCGCTTCATGCTCCCCAAGCAGATCCGCACCGCGCTCGCCGCCGCCTCATAGGCCCGCGCGAGGTGCGTCGCACCGCCAGGCAAACCAAACCCGATGCGCACCCTGATCATCTCCGATCTGCACCTGGGCGCAAGCACCGGCGTCGATGTGCTGCGCAGCGAGCTGCTGCGCGCCACGCTGTGGCAGGCGCTCGAGCGGGCCGACCGGCTGGTGCTGCTGGGCGACACGCTGGAGCTGCGTCACGGCGGCCGCCGCGACGCGCTGGCGGCCGCCCGCCCGTTCTTTGAGCAGCTTGGAGGCCGCATGGCTGGACGCGAGGTCGTGCTCGTGCCTGGCAACCACGATCACGCGCTGATCAGGCCGTGGCTCGAGCGCCGCGGGGAAACGGACGGTTCGGCCAGGCTCGGGCTCGAGCAGCGGCTGAGCGTAGATGAGGCATCGCCGATGGCCTCGCGTCTGGCCGCCTGGGCGCACGGCGCGCGCCTGACCGTCGCCTACCCCGGGCTGTGGGTGCGCGAGGACGTCTACGCCACGCACGGGCACTACCTGGACTGCCATTTGGCGATCCCGACGCTCGAGCGGCTGGGGATCGCAGCCACCGGGCGGGTGTTGCGACTGGATGAGTCCTCGCTCGCCGGCGTCGAGGACTATGAGGCGCTGGCTGCGCCCGTCTACGCTTGGATCGACGCGGTCGCCCAGCTGGCGCCCAGCGGCAGCGCGCTGAACGGCCAGGGGACCGTCCGCGCGTGGCGCGTGCTGCAGGGTCTGCACGACCGTCCCACGCTTGGCAGGCGACTGCGCAGCCGGGCGCTCGCCGGGGGCTTCATGCTCGGAGTCGCCGCGCTGAACCGCGCGGGCATCGGGCGCTTTCAGAGCGACATCTCCGGCAGCGAGCTGCGCCGCTCCGCGTTGCGCGCGATGGCGGAGGTCAGCCGGCGACTGGGATTGGAGGGATCACACCTCGTTTTCGGGCACACGCATCGCGCCGGCCCGCTGGCGCACGAGAATGAACCGTTGTGGCGGACCGCCAGCGGGGTGCGTCTGATCAACTGCGGCTCGTGGACCTATGAGCCGCAGTTGCTCGGCGCGACGGTCGCCGAAAGCCCCTACTGGCCCGGCGGCTGCGTGACCGTCGAGGACGGCGCGCCGCCCACTTTCAGGGCACTGCTCGAGCAGCTGGGGTGCGACGAGCTCCAGTCAGCACTTGCCGGCTAGTTGACATCGCCGCGCTATCTAGCCGGCGGATCGAACCCCACTGCGCTGGGCGGGTCCTTCGAACAGGCTCTCGAGGCGCTCCAGCGCGGCGCTCGTGCCCATCGCCATGACCACGTCGCCCGGCTCCAGCACCGTCTCCGCCGGCGGCTGGGGGGAGAAGGAGGATGCCCGGCGCAGACCGACGATCATCGCGCCGCCGCGGATGTCGCCGATCATCTGGTGGGCGCCGTCGCAACCTTCGCCGACGAGGATCTCCTCCATGCGGTACTCGTCGCTGACGTCGAAGACGCCGCTCAGCTGGGGGTGAAGCGCGAGTCGTGCCATCTCGGTGCCGCTCGACTTGTATGGCGAAATCACACGGTCGGCTCCCGCGCGCTTGAGCTTCTTCTCCGAGTCCTCCACGGCCGCGCGCGCGACGATCACGATGTCAGAGCGCAGCTCCCGCGCGGAAAGCGTGATGAAGATGTTCTCTGCGTCCGAGTCAGCACAGGCAATGATCGACCGTGCCCGCTCGATGCCGGCCTTGATCAGCACCGCGTCCTGCGCCGCGTCGCCCTCGATGAAATGCATGTGCAGCTCCTGCGCGAGCTCACGGTTCTCCGCGCTGGGGTCGACCACGACGTAGCCGGCGCCGGCGGCTCGCAGGTCGCGTGCGACCTGGCGCCCGACGCGGCCGAAGCCGCAGATGATGTGGTGGTCTGTGAGCGCGTCGATCATCTTCTGGGTGCGCCTGGCTGCCAGCAGCTCGCCGAGGTGCCCCGCGACGAAGAACTCCGTCACGGTGGCAAACGCGTAGAAGAGGGTACCGACGCCCAGCCCGATCAGCCCGACCTGGATGATCTGTCCCGTGGTGCTGCGCGGTTGGGGAAAGCCGCCGACGGTGGCGAGCGTGTCGAGCGCCCAGCGAAACGCGTACCAGAGGCTCACTCCTTCGCTGATCGCCCAGCCGACCGAGCCGAACGCGAGCAGTCCACCGACCATTGCGCTGAGCAGCGCGATGCGCCGCAGAAAGCTCGCAAACTGGCCCCCGTCAGTCAGGCGCCCATGCGGCAGTGCTCGGCTCGACGGCGGGTCTGTGTATGGCATTGGCTTGGGGCGCTACAGCGCTCGAGTGTCGGCGGCGAGGGGGGCGGACACCGCAGATATTACGACCCGCCGCGGGCGCTCAGCGATCGCTTGGGCTACGACGCAAGGCCGGGGGTGAAGCACGTTGCCAGGCAGCCCAAGCCCTCGCTGAGCTCGAACTCGAGCACCCCCTCGGTGTGGCGGTCGTGCTCGATCAGTGGGTAGGCGCCGGGCCCCGGTATCTCGAGGCGCTGCGTGCCGACGCACAGGCTGCCTGACCCGTCGAGGACCGCCCACACGCCGCCCGCCTCATACGGGCCGTTGTAGGCGCCCTCCTGGTCCTCGGTCTGCGCCACAAGACGCGCGCCGGGTGCGTCCTCGGGCCGCAGCGGCTCGAGAGGCTCACGCTCCACGCCCAGCAGCCGTTGGATAGCGAGCTCAGTTTCCTCGTAGGCGCCCTCGCCGTAGTGGTAGTCGAACAGGCGCGCGCGCCCATCGAACAGGTAGCGGACGGGCCATCCCTCGTTCTCGTACTCGCGCCATACCTCGAGCTCGCAGTCGACGAGCACCGGGTGGGAGATCTGAAGCCGCGTGACGGCGTCTTCCACCGCGCGCTGGCTGCGAGAGGGCTCAAAGCCGGGGGAGTGCACTGAGATCACGCGCAGCCCATCGGGGCTGTAGCGCTCGTGCCAGGCACGGATGTAGGGCAGCGTGCGCATCGAGTTGGGCCTGCAGAAATCCCAGAACTCGACCAGCATCGGCTTGCCGCGCTGGATCGTCGAACGAGGCGAGGACGCGTTCAGCCAGGGCAGGTTCGTGGGGAACAGTGGGGCTGGGATCGTGTCTACCGGCGGGCGCATGGCGTCTCACGCTAGCATCGCGGCTCGGTCGACACTCGCTGTCGGCCGCATGTTCACTCACTCGAAGGGAAACCATGGACTTCTGGACGCGCCTTGAGGCTGTACGCGAGAGATACAACGTGCTCGAGCACCCTTTCTACCAGCGCTGGTCAGCGGGCGAGCTGACCGCGCAGGAGCTCGCTCACTATGCCGGCGAGTACCACCACGCGGTCGTCGCGCTGGCAAAGGCGTGCAGGCATAGCGCCGTGGCGGTCGACGGAGCAAGCGAGCCCGAGCTGCGCGCCGCGCTCGAGCGCCACGCCGCCGAGGAGGAGAGCCACATCGAGCTGTGGGATGACTTCGCGCGGGCGGTCGGCGGCGCGCCGGCGGCCGCTGCCAACCAGGAGACGCTCGCCTGCGTGAAGGAGTGGTCAGGCGACGAGCGGCTGCCGTTGCTCGACTCGCTGATCGGCACGTATGTGATCGAGGCGGCGCAGCCCGCTATCTCGGCGACAAAGCGCGAGGGGCTAGCTACCCACTACAGCATCACCGGAGGGCCAGCGAGCGCATACTTCGAGCTTCACGAGCGCCTGGATGTCGAGCACGCGGCCGCGTCGAGGACGCTGATTTCAGAGCGCATGACCGCGGCGGACGAGGATCGCCTGCTCGAGCGCGCCGAGCGTGCGCTGCGCGCAAACTGGCTGCTGCTGGATGGGGTGGAGCGCGCCGCCTAGCTGGACGGCAAGGGTTCGGTCGGCATCTAGCCGATCGAACCCACCATCTCGAGCTGGATCAGGCGGTTCAGCTCGACCGCGTACTCCATCGGCAGCTCCTTGGTGACGGGCTCGATGAAGCCGTTGACGATCATCGCCGCCGCCTCGTCCTCGGTGAAGCCACGGGAGCCCATGTAGAAGAGCTGCTCGTCGGAGATGCGTCCTACGGTCGCCTCATGTGCGACGGTGACGTTCGGGTTCTGGATCTGGATGTCCGGCCAGGTGTCCGAACGGGAGATCCCGTCCATCATCAGCCCGTCGCACTGGACGCGGGCCTTCGAGCCCTGTGAGTTGTGGGCCATCTTGACCAGGCCGCGGTAGCCCATCACGCCACCGTCCTTTGAGATCGACTTGGCGAGAATGTTCGAGGTCGTGTTCGGCGCGAGATGCACGACCTTCGCGCCGGTGTCCTTGTGCACGTCGCCGGAGGCGACACCCACGTTGAGGTGGTCTGCGCGGGCGTGCTCGCCCATCAAGAACGAGCCGGGGTAGAGCATCACGTACTTGGCGCCCATCGATCCGCCGACCCACTCAACGGTGCCTTCGGCGTCTACGACCGCGCGCTTGGTGTTGAGGTTGTAGACGTCCTTGGACCAGTTCTGCACGGTCGTGTAGCGCGCTTTGGCGCCCTCGTGCACGAAGATCTCAACGACCGCGGAGTGCATCGAGTTGACCGAGTAGGTCTGGGCTGTACAACCCTCGATGTAGTTCACGTCAGAGCCCTCGTCGGCGATGATCAGCGTGTGCTCGAAGGTGCCCTCGCCGGCACCCTCCATGCGGAAATAGGCCTGCAGCGGCAGGTCGACCTTGACCCCCTTGGGCACATACACGAACGAGCCGCCCGACCACACCGCACCGTGCAGCGCGGAGAACTTGTTGTCTTGCGGCGGGACGCACTTGTTCATGAAGTACTTCTTCACGAGGTCGGGATACTCGGTGATCGCTGTGTCCATCGAGCAGAAGAGGATCCCGAGCTTGCGGTACTCCTCCTTGAGGCCCTCGTACACCGGCTCCTGTCGCCACACGCCGACGACACCGGCGAGGTGCTCACGCTCGGCCTGGGGGATGCCGAGGTCCTCGTAGGTCTGCTTCATCTCCGCCGGCACTTCGTCCCAGTTGTTGTAGCGGCCCGCGGTCGGCGGCGAGTACAGCACCAGGTCGTCGAGATCCAGGCCGGAGAGGTCAACACCCCACTTCGGCACCGGCTGGCGCTCGAAGATTTCAAGCGACTTCACCCGCTTCTGTGCCATCCAGTCGGGCTCGCCCTTGACCTTGGAGAGCTCGGCAACTACCTCTCGGGAGATGCCTTGGCGGGCACGCAGCTGCCCCTGCTCGTCCTCGACGATCGGGCTTGGTGCCGGAATCTTGGTGCGGTCTATTGTGGCCATGGCTCCTCGTTGACGTCGCTCAGCGGAATTCTGTGCTGTCAGGTAGGAATTGTATCGCGGGTCATGTGGGCCAGCTGTTGTCGCCGCTGACAGCGCCGCGGACGGCCTTTAGGCTGAGCAGTGCGCACTTGCGCCGTGTCGCTGATACAGGGATACCCAGCAAGTCGATCAGCCAGTCGGCGCCCAGCCGCGAGACCTCCTCAACGCTCATGCCCTGCAGCTCCTCGGAGGCGATCGACGCGGACGCCTGGGAGATCGCGCAGCCATGGCCGTGGAAGCGCAGCTCGGCGATCTTGCCCTGCTCGACGCGAATGTGCACGCCAAGCTCATCGCCGCAAAGGGGGTTGTGCTCGTTCGCCTCCAGGTCGTGAGGTTCGAGCTCCCCGAAGTTACGGGGGCGCTTGTAGTGGTCGAGTATGTAGTCGCGGTAGAGATCGTCCATCGCTACAGCCCGAACACCTCTCGCCCGCTCAGGAGCGCCTGTGCGAAGGCATCGATGTCACCGCTGTCGTTGTAGACGCCGACGCTCGCGCGTGCGGTGGCACCAACGCCCAGGCAGCGCATCAGCGGCTGCGCGCAGTGATGACCCGCGCGGATGCACACGCCGGCGCGCCCCGCGAGCTCCGCTATGTCGTGCGGGTGGATGCCGGCAAGCGTGAACGACACCAGCCCGCCGCGCGTGTGCGCCTGCGCCGGCCCGGCGATGCTGACACCGGGGACCTCCCGCAGCCGCTCCAGCATGTGGCCGGTCAGCTCGAGCTCGTGCGCCCGCACGAGCTGCATGTCGAGCGCGCTCAGATAGTCGACCGCGGCGGCGAGACCGACGGCCTCCGCGACCACCGAAGTCCCGGCCTCGAACTTGAACGGCAGCTCGTTCCAGGTGGAGCTCTGGGCGTCCACGGCCGCGATCATGTCCCCGCCGGTGAGGAACGGCTCCATCGCTTCGAGGATCTCCGCGCTCCCGTGCAGCACGCCGATCCCCGTCGGACCGAGCGCCTTGTGGCCCGTCCAGCAGTAGAAGTCGGCGCCGAGCTGCCCCACGTCGACCGGCATGTGCGGTACGGCCTGCGCGCCGTCCACGAGCGAGCGAGCGCCGGCCGCTCTGACCATGTCGGTCATTTGCTTGACCGGGTTGATCGTGCCAAGCACGTTTGAGATATGCGTGAACGCCACCAGCCGCACGTCACCGCGTTCGAGTTCCTGCCGCAGCTGTCCTAGCGACAGGGCGCCCTGCTCGTCGACCTCCAGATAGCGCAGCTGCGCGCCGGTGCGGGCACAGAGCTGCTGCCACGGCACGATGTTTGAGTGGTGCTCCATCTGCGTGATCAGCACCGCGTCGCCCATCGAGACGTTCGCGCCCCCCCACGAGTAGGCGACGAGGTTGATCGCCTCGGTGACGTTCTTGGTGAAGATCGTCGTGCGCGCCTGACCGCCGGTGAAAGCGGCGATCCGCGCACGGGCGCCCTCGAACGCCGCGTCGGCCTCCTGCGCCAGCGGGTAGACGCCGCGGTGGACGTTCGCGTTGTGGTGAGCGAGATGGTCGCTGATCGCGTCGATCACCACCTGTGGCTTCTGCGAGGTCGCAGCCGAGTCGAGATAGACGAGCGGCTGCCCGTCGAAGCGGCGGGCGAAGATCGGGAAGTCCCCCCGCACGTCGAGCTGCATCGTCGGCTCGCTCCTCGTGGCGTTCATCGCGCTCACCCTCAACGGCTGGCTGCGTACGTCTCTATGTCCTCGCGCGCCGCGGCGAGCTTGCCGGCGATCTTCTCGCGCACGAGCCCCGCCAGGTGCTCGTCGGCAAGCTCTGTGAGCAGCGGCTCGAAGAAGCCCTCGATGATCACCCGCACGGCGCTGGGGCGATCAAGGCCCCGGCTCTGCATGTAGAAGATCGCCGTCTCGTCTAGCTCGCCGACCGTTCCGCCGTGCGAGGCGGAGACATCGTCGGCGGAGACCAGCACCGAGGGGATGGCATCCACGCGCGCCTTGGGAGAGAGCATCATCGAGTGGATCTGCAGGTAGGTGTGGGTCTTCTGCGCGCCCGGGTCGATCTGGATCAACCCCTCGAAGCTCGCGCGGCTCTGACCCGTAGCCGCGCCGCGCCAGTGCACGTCGCCGCCCGAGGGGCCGGTCTCGTGCAGGTCGACCGCAAAGACATCCAGCAGCTCCCGCGCTTCGGTGAAGAACAGGCCCCGGAAGGCCATGTCGCCACCGGGCTCCGTAACAGCGAGCTCCAGGTGCTGGCGGACCAGGTGGCCGCCCAGCAGCGCCGGCAGCCAATGGCAGTAAGCGTCGCGGGCGAGCGCGACGACTCGCGTCGAGCAGTCATACACCTCGCCGGAACCCCAGTCCTGGATCTGGGCCAGCCGTGCGCGGGCGCCGTCGTGCAGGTACATCTCAAACGCGCCAGCGTGCAGCGACTGACCCTCGAAGTTCTCCGCCAGGTCGTACTCGTGCACACGGAAGTCGCTCGCGCGATCACCGATCACGAGCGTACGGCCGTACTGCGCGACGCCTTGCTCGCAGATCGCGTAGACCACCTCGAAGGGGTCCTCGACCACCACTCCTGGTGGCACATACAGGAACACGCCACCGCTCCAGAACGCGGCGTTCGCGGCCTCCAGCTTGTTGCGGTCGATCGTCAAGCGCTTGCTGTAGTGCTCGGCGAACAGCTGCTGGTGCTGTTCGGCGGCGTCCTGCAGCGAGCAGAGGATCACCCCCTGCTCGGCAAGCGAGGACTGCAGCTCGATGTGCACGACCGAGCCGTCTTGCTGCACGATCCTGCCCGCGCGCGCTCGCTCGGGGATTGTGCGCGTGACCACCGCGGGCTGCTCGCCCGGCTCGTGGTGGCGTACGTCGAGAGCGTCGAGGTCGAGGGTCTGCAGGTTCGTCGTCCAGAAGCCCGAGCGGCGCCAGACGGGCAGCTCGGTTGCGTCATACACGCCGAGCGCCGCTTGGCGCAGCTGCTCGAGTGTCCGCCCGTCGGCGGCGCCGGCGCCATGCAGCGCCTTGTATAGATCGGCCTCCCTGTGGCGGCCCGCCTTGACCTGAATGTTGCCGTCAGCGTTCTCAGGCACTGCTCTCACCGCTGCTGTTCGCGCCGGCTGTGACCTCGCTGCCGTACTGTCGGCGAATCTCGTCGTAACCCTCGCGCTCTAGGCGTTCCACCAGCTCCACGCCGCCCTCCAGCACGATCCGCCCGTTCAGCATGATGTGCACGAACTGCGGCTGGATGTAGTGCAGGATGCGCTGATAGTGGGTGATGATCAGCGCACCCATGCCCTGCTCGGCCTGGAGCTTTGATACGCCCTCTGCGACGGTCCGCAGAGCATCAATGTCCAGCCCCGAGTCGGTCTCATCCAGGATCGCGACATCGGGTTTGAGCATCGCCATCTGCAGGATCTCCGCGCGCTTCTTCTCGCCGCCGGAGAAACCGTCGTTGAGATGCCGCGAGGTGAACGTGCGATCCACGTCGAGCAGGTCGATCGCGGACTGCAGCTCTTGGCCGAACTCCTTGACCCTGATCGGCTCCTCGCGCTTGGCGTTGATCGCCATTCGCAGAAAGTTCGCTACGGACACGCCGGGGATCGCGACCGGGTACTGGAAGGCGAGGAACAGCCCTGCCTTGGCGCGCTCGTGTGGCTCGGCCTCGGTGATGTCCTGGCCCTTGAAGGAGATCGACCCCTCGGTGATCTCGTAGTCTGGGTGCCCGAGCAGCGTATTGGCCAGCGTCGACTTGCCAGACCCGTTGGGCCCCATCAGGGCGTGAACCTCGTTCCGATCGATGTTCAGGTCAACGCCCCGCAGGATCTCGTGATCCTCGGTGCGCACATGCAGGTTTCTGATCTCTAGATCCGCCATCGTTAGTTGCTCAAGCTCCGGTAGTAATGGGTTGTTTTTCGGTCTGGGGCAATTGCGCTCCGAGCACCAGATCGGCGAGCGTCATCTGCACGAGGGTGCTGATGATCGAAAACCGCACCCGCGTCCACAGCAGCTTCGTGGGACAGCTGTGCGCTGGATCGGACTCACGGGAGCAGACGATGCTCCCGTCGGGACCTTGAGAGATGCACTCGATCGGTGCGATCGACCCCTCAAGCGCCTCGACGATCTCCGCCATCGTGATCTGCTCGGGCTCGCGTGCGAGCAGATAGCCACCGCGCGAGCCACGGCGGCTGTCGACCAGCCCCGCCTTGCGCAGCCGCGCGACCAGGTGCTCCAGATAGGCAAGCGGCAAGCCGTCGTGCTCGGCGATCTCCGCCAACGGCACAGGGTCTCCGCTGTCATGCCGAGCCAGTCCGACCATCACGCGTATGCCGTACTCGGCCTTGGTTGAGAACATCATCGCCAGAAAACCTATCTCGCAGCTAGGTTATCAGCAGGCCCACGCCCGACGGGAGCAAGGACGCTCCCGGTCGGCGCCGTCCACGTGGATAGCCCTCGCGCGCTAACCCTGCGCGAGCAGCGCGCGAGTCTCTCCGGCGAGCGCTTCCGGAGTCAGCTGTTCGAGCGGGAAGCTGACGCGCTCCAGGCCGTACCGGTCGATCAAGATCACCATCGCGGTTGAGTCATCGAGCCTCACTCGCCGGACGTCCTTGGCGGCGATGCCGTACTCGCCCCAGATCCGCGAGAGCTCGGCCGGGGCGCCCGTCAAGTAACGCATGCGGCCGGCCAGCGAAACCAGCGCGAGAAAGCGCGCGATCCTCGAGGGCGTATCGGCGGCTGGGTCGGTGCTAACCGCTAGCACGGGTACTGCTCGCCCCAGTTCATCGAGCGCGCCGCGTATCTGTTGTGCGAGCACGATGCACCTGCGCCCACAGCTGGTCGACAGAAACGTCAGCATGAGGACCTGGCCACGCTCGCTGCTGATCGAGAGCTTCTGCCCGTCCTGATCTGTGAGCGTGAAGTCCGGAGCGTGCAGGCCGCTGGGCAACGTCGCGCCGCCGAAGGCGCTCGGGGCGCTCGAGCGCGGGACAGCGTGTTTGCCCCCACCGGCGAGCAGGGCGGCGAGCAGGACCGCGGCCAGCGCTGCGGCGGCGAGCGGTAGCGAGAAGCGCATCCGTTGCAGGGTAGAGGTCCCCGCGTTCGACGCTGCATCTGAGCCGGCGCAAGCGCTTTCGGCGGCTATACTTTCTGAAGTCCCCTGAATTCCGACAGCCATTTAGGAGTTTTGCGATGAGCCCGTCCAGCGTGGAGCTGCTTCGCCAGATCAAGAGCCGCATCAAGGAGGTAGACCCAAGCGTCGTGCATGAGCTCATCGGCGCCCGCAACGGCTCTGCGAACGGCGCGTCTAGCGGCGGCTCCACCGGCGCGCCGGTGCTCGTTGATGTGCGCGAGACAGACGAGTTCTCAGCAGGACACATACCTGCAGCCAAGCATGTTCCACGTGGCTACCTCGAGTCGCGCATCGAGGGCATCGTCCCCGACCGCTCCACCCCGGTGATCCTCTACTGCGCTGCCGGCAACCGCTCCGCGTACGCGGCCCGCACGCTGACGGAGGACCTCGGCTACGAGGACGTGCAGTCGATGACGGGCGGGATCACGCTGTGGAAGGACCGTGGCTATGAGGTGCAGATACCGCGGGCGCTCAGCACCGAGCAGCGCGAGCGCTACTCGCGGCACCTGCTGATCTCAGAGATCGGCGCCGATGGCCAGCAGAAGCTGCTGGACGCCAAGGTGCTGCTGCTCGGTGCTGGGGGGCTGGGCTCCCCGACAGGCTTGTATCTGGCGGCGGCCGGGGTCGGCACGCTCGGCATCGTCGACGATGACGTGGTCGACCTCTCCAACCTGCAGCGTCAGGTGATTCACAACACGCAGCGGCTTGGTGCGCCCAAGGTCGACTCCGCCGAGGAGTCGATCAAGGCGCTGAACCCCGATGTCGAGGTCGTCAAGTATCCAGTGCGTCTCGATGCTTCCAACATCATGGAGATCATCGAGGGCTACGACGTGATCGTCGACGGGGTCGACAACTTCCCCACGCGCTACCTGCTCAACGACGCAACGGTGCGCCTCGGCATCCCGGTCGTCTCCGCCTCGATCCTCGGCTTCGACGGGCAGCTATCGGTATTCAAGCCCTACGAGGGCCCGTGCTACCGCTGCCTGTTCCGTGAGCCGCCGCCGGCTGAGCTCGCGCCCTCCTGCGGCGCCAACGGTGTACTCGGCGTGCTGCCCGGTACGATGGGCCTCCTGCAGGCGACCGAGGTCGTCAAGCTGATTCTCGGCATCGGCGAGCCCGCGATCGGCCGGCTTTTGCTGTATGACGCGCTAGCCGCGACGCTCACCGAAGTGAAGGTCCGCCGCGACCCCGAGTGCCCGATCTGCTCGCGCGACCCCGAGGACATCTCAGACGAGGAGATGGGCGTCTTCCCTGACTACGAGGCGTTCTGCGCCGCGGCTGGATAGGCTGCAGCGATGGCGACGATCAAGATCCCTCCGGTGCTGCGCGCCTCCGTCGGCGGCGAGAAGGAGGTCAACGCTAACGGGCAGAATATCGGCGAGGTGCTGCAAGACCTCGCGCAGAGCCATCCGCCGACAGCGAGCCAGTTGTTCTCCGCCGATGGTCAGCTCAACCGCTACGTCAACGTCTACCTCAACGACGAGGATGTACGGGTGCTCGACGGCCTGCAGACGCCAGTCGACGAGAACGACACCGTCGTGATCCTGCCGGCGATGGCCGGCGGCTGAAGCTTGGCCTCAAGACGTAGAGCTGGACATTCCGCCCCCTGCACGCCAATCGCCACGGCGTTCTGACGCGCTCGTGGACGCGAAGTTGCTCAAGCCCGTAGGCCGAACGCGCGGTCGCCACTACGTCGCCGAACCGGTATTGCTTGCCGCGCGTGCGCGTATCCAGGAAGGTCGTGCGCCGAAGGAGACCAGCGACCCATTCGAGCTGGCAAGCGGGCAGTTGAGGCTTTCGCTGAGCTGATCGCCGACCGACTCTACGCCGCCGCGGGCGTCTCGGACGCCTCGACCGACTGCGTCTCCGACGGCATCCCCGCCGCCGGCGGGATGTAGCTCATGGCATGCTCGGCAAGCGCCGTGATCGTGAGGCTCGGGTTCACGCCGACGTTGGCCGGGATGGCCGAGCCGTCGCAGACGAGCAGGTTCTGGTAGCCGAAGACGCGCTGGCGGGAGTCGACGACGCCGTGGGAGGGGTCGTCGGCGATCACGGCGCCGCCAAGGATATGCGCGGTCGTGGGGACGTTGAACATCGCCTCCATCACCGAGCTCTGGGCGATCCCGCCCGTGCGCTTGGCGAACCATTCCGCAGCCTTGTTTGCCACCGGGATGAAAGTCGGGTTGGGGCGCTCGGGATCCTGTTCGGTGCGCAGCCACAGGCTCCCGAAGGGGCCGCGGCGTGGCCGCAGCGCCATCGCGTTGTCGAGCGTCTGCATCACGAGCAGGATGATCGTGCGCCGCGACCAGTGTTTGGCGAAGAGCACCTGAGCCAGGCGCCCGGGGTGGCGCAGGATCTGGCCGAAGAGCTTCAGCGGGCGCGTCAGGCGCGTGCCGTCCCCGACCAAGAGCGTGTAGAGGGTGCGCATCGAGTTGCCGTCATCGCCGTAGGTGACTGTCTCGATGTGCGTGTGCGGGTCCGGGTAGATGCTCGAGGTGATCGCGACGCGTTTGATGAGGTCGTCGGGGTAGTCCTCGGGGACCGTGACCGTGAGGATCGCCTCGCTGTTGGTCCGCACAAGCTCTCCCAGGCGGTTTGACAGAAGCGGCAGCGACCCACCGAGGCGACAGCGCTGCAGCAGCGTGTTCGTTCCCAGCGGCCCGGCTGCGACGACGACGCTACGGGCGCGGTCCACGCGGCGCTCCTTGCGCACCCAGGCACCGGAACGGACGCTTTCGACCTCGTAGCCGTCGCTTCCGTCGCCGGAGCCGAGCGGGCGGATATCGATCACGGTGCGTTCCGGTGTCACCTGCGCGCCGCTACGCTCAGCCAGATACAGGTAGTTCTTCACCAGCGTGTTCTTCGCGCCGTGCGGGCAGCCGACCATGCAGCGCCCGCAGAGCTGACAGCCGGTGCGGTCCGGCCCCTCGCCGTCGAAGAAGGGGTCCGGGACTGTCTTGCCGGGCTCACCGAAGAAGATCCCGACGGGCGTCTTTTTGTACGTGTCACCCACGCCTAGCTCCTCGCCGAGCTCGCGCAACAGCTGGTCGGCGGGGTCGTCGTGAGGGTTCTGCACCACCCCGAGCATTCGCTGCGCCTCGGCGTAGTGCGGTGCGAGCGTCGCCTGCCAGTCCTGCATCTGCGCCCACTGCTTGTCCTCGAAGAACGCCTTCGGCGGGACATACAGCGTGTTGGCGTAGCCGAGGCTGCCGCCGCCCACACCGCAGCCGGAGACGACCGCCACGTCGCGGAAGAGCGTCAGGCGGAAAATACCCTTCATCCCGAGTCGTGGTCGCCAGGTGTAGCGGCGCATATCGCCTGTCGATTTCGCGAACTCGTGATCGGCGAAGCGCCGTCCGCACTCGAGCACGCCGACCTTGTAGCCCTTTTCTGACAAGCGCAGCGCAGAGACGCTGCCACCGAAGCCCGAGCCGATGATCAGCCAGTCGTAGTCGTATGTCCCCGTGTGCTCCATCGCAAAATCCTGACGACCCCGTCATCTTATGCGATCCGCGAGCGGTGTGCAGGTGCTTCACCGCAAAAACCGGATCGAAATGGTCCTGGTGTCCGCTTTCGCGCTTCGGCGCCGGCGCCCAGCCGGATCGCGAGCACTATCTCAATCGGTCCGCTGCTTCAAGTGCAGTCTTCTACCGCATATACTCAGTGAGTCAGTGTGTCCGGCGATGGTCCGGTCGGGGACAGAGGGTCATAAGGTTCGAGGGCCGGGGAGGGTCTTTATGTCTGCTAACTCAGTCTCACTGCGCGCACGCGCGCTCGTTGCGCTCGCCGCGTCCGCCGCGCTCATCATCGCCGCAGGCCCGTGGAGCTCGGGTGCAAACGCCGCGCGCGGGCACGCTGCGCGTGTGCTTCGCCTCAATGAGAGGGCGAGCCTGCACCGCCACGACGTTCACGGGCTGCTGATCAAAGAGGAAGGCTTCGCCAAAGGCACGCTGTCAGGCCCCATCTACCTGCAACTTAGGGTCGCCTCCAACCAGCGCACGGTCTCAGCCAACGTGCAGGTTTACCCAAGCGGCGGTTCGCTGAGCGGCTCTGCGTCCGCCAGCTACAGGATCCAGAGCACGACGCTCGCCTCGTTCTCGGGCCATCTGAACATAACCAGCGGCAAAGGCCGCTACGCCAAAGCGCACGCGTCCGGCCTGAGCTTCTCGGGCACGATCCGGCGCACTACGGACGCGGTCACCGTGTACGTCAGCGGCAACCTCTCCTACTAGCCGCCTTGGCCAGAGTCTCCATGTCAGGGTTGGCGCGGGCAGTGCTGGCAGCAGGCGCCGTTGGCGTCTGCTGCCAGGCCGCCGGCGCGCAGGCCGCAGAGACCGTTTCGCTGCACACCTCCTTCAGCCCGGACCGCCTCGGTGCGGCGACGACGATCTCCTTCAACTTCCAGATCGCCAGCACCGCCAACGGCGGACGGCTGCCCTCCGCGCTTCAGCGTGTCGACTTGCGCATGCCGACCGGCATGAACTACATCACCAGCACGCTAGGCACCTCCAGCTGCCGCGCTGAAGTGCTGGTCAACGATGGGGTGGCGGGCTGCCCATCGAACTCCAGGCTGGGGCACGGTAGGGCATACGCGGAAGTGCCGTTCGGGTCGAGCATCGCCGGTGAGGGCGCTGAAGTGCAGGCCGTGATGGGGCCGCCGCGCAACGGCAACGTGGTGGTGCTCTTCTTCGTGGAAGGCCACCAGCCCGTGTGGGCGCCGCTGGTCTTCCCCGGTGAACTGCTGCCGCCGGCCCCTCCCTTCGGGGAAACGCTGGCGACGGTGATCCCGGAAATCAAAGGCGTCCCGGGCGGGCCGCCGGTCTCGATCCGCTATGTCGGCTCGACGATCGGGCCGAACCACCTCACCTACTACAAGCACGTCCACAAAAAACTTGTGGCCTACAAGCCCAAGGGCGTGGCGCTACCGGAAAGATGCCCGCGTGGGGGCTTCCGTTTCATCGCTGACTTCACCTTCGAAGACCACAGCGTCGTGACGGCCAACAGCACGGTGCCCTGCCCCAGCCGGCGCAAATAGCGTCCCCGGCGTGAGCCGGGGCGCCGGCCGCCGCCAGCTCGGCGGCGGTCACTCGTCCTGAAGTGCGAGGCCCGCGGGGACGCTCGCCGCGAACCAGCCGGGAATAGCGACCATCAAGACGGCGGCGGCGGTTACCAGTGCGAGGCTCGAGAGCGCGACGATCACACCGACCGAGCTCGACACGGGGTAGTTGATCACGATGTTCAGGGCCCGGTCCAGCAGCTGCTGGCCGAAAAGCCCGAACAGCGCGCCGCTGAAACAGCCGACGCCGAGCAGGATCAGGCTCTCGAGCACGATCGTGCGCCACAGTTCACTGTGCGGGAAGCCCTCGAGCTTCAGCTTCGCCAGCCGTGGGCGGCGCTGCCAGATCATCGCGCCCATCGCGGCGGCCATCGCCAGCACCGCGGCGAACAGGATCAGCGTCGAGATCTGCGACAGGCGCTGCAGTCCTTGGCGGGTGATCGAGCGCAGCTTGTCTTCGTGTTCAGTTGCGCTCTGCACGTTCAGACCCGATTTAGCGCCGAGCGCGGCGCGCGCTTCGAGAACGCCCTGCGAGGGTGCGACGCCCGGCTTCATCAGCAGCTGGTAGGCGCTCACGTCGCTGCTCGCCCACGCCGTCGCGTAGTCATCGGCGTTGATGATTGCCGCGCCCGGCGCCCAGCCTATGTTGGTGCTCACCGCCGCTACACGCAGTCGGGTTGGGACTGGCGCGGGCAGCGTGAAGCTATCCCCGACTTTCAGATGCCGTTCGTCCGCGAGCGCGAGCGAGATGACCGTCCAGCCGCTTTCCCGCAGATGGCGCTCAGCGCTAGCGAGGCTCCCTTCCACCAGCTGGCTCGGCGGGATCAATGGGGAGGCTGCGCGCGGCGGCGCGATCACCCAGATCCGTCTGCCTCCGACGTCGAGTAGGCCGCCTCTGTATAGGCGCACGTCACGCACGCCGGGCAGCGCCTTGAGCTTGGCGAGCGCGCTCGGTGCGAATGGGTCGGTCATCAGCAGGTTCGATTTGCCCGCCGCGGAGACCCAGACGTCGGTCGCGGCATTCATGTCACGAGAGGCGTCGTCGAGCCCCTTCAGCAGGTCGCTGTGGGCGCCCTGGATCGCGACGCTGCCGAACACCGCGATTGCTCCCGTCGCCGCGATCGCGATCGCGCGGGCACGCCCTGCCCGCAGCTCCATGACCGCGATGTGCGGCACCGCGCTGACGATCCTTGGGGCGAGCCGGCGCACGCCGTTCAGCGTCAGTGAGAGCGGTAGCGACAGCAGCGCCAACAACGCGATGATGAGCGTCACCATCCCGGCGATCGCGTCCTGTGGGAGCGCGAGCAGGATGACCAGCGTCGCCGCCAGGCACACCAGTCCGACCGCGACGAGTGCGACAGAGGTGCTGGCGCCGCGCTCCTGCTTGGTCGCTATTGCGGCGAGCGGGTCGCGCGAAACGATGTCCTTGAAAGGGCTCAGCACCGCGACGCTGGCCGCGCCCATGCCGCCCACGAGCGCGATCACGACGTTCTGCCAGGTCACGACACGCTGGGTGCCGACCGCGAAAGCGGAGGAGAGGTACCCCGGGTTCGAGTGAAACAGGTGGATCGAGAGCTCCTCGCCGAGGATAAGCCCGATCACACATGCGATCGCCCCAAGCACTACTGCGTCGAACAGCAGCACGGCGATCACCGCCTTCGGCGTATAGCCGTCGCGGCGCAGATCCGCGATCAGACGTCGGCGCTGAGGCACCGTGAGCAGCATCGCGTTGAACGCGAAGAGGAACCCGACGAGCGCGCTGATCACCGCGAACAACTGAGTGGACTGGTTGGTCGCGGCGGCGGCCTTCGCGAACAGCTTTTCGTCGTAATCGGAGGACTCGACGTTCAGTCGCCCGGCGGCGAGTCGCGTGAGGGCGGCGCGTACCTGCGCCTCGCGGCCCGGCGCCGGCTCGACCAGGATCCGGCTGACGCGGTGCGCAAGCCCGCTGGCTTCCTGGACGTATTCGATCGGCCCGACCGCGATCGGGCTATGGATCAGCGGCCCGACCTTCTTTTCGGTGAGTTCCTGGAACAGGGCGGCTTCGCTCACATGACCGTACGCCTGAAAGGTCATGAGTTCTTCCAGTTTGCGCATGCCGAGCGTCCGCGATACCGGCGTCGGCAGCACGACGGCGTCGACGCCGCCGAACGGGGTCAGTTCGGCTTGGCGTACGAGTGAGCCGCCCAGCTGCGGCAGCGTGGGATCGGCGCCGACCAGCTCCACCGACTCGCTGCCCTTCGGGCCAGACGCGTTAGCGCTTACTTCCAGTAGCGGCGCGGCGACCCGCACATCCGGCAGCTTGCGCACTCGTTCCACAAGCGCTTCATCGAAGCCGTGGGCGTCACGCGCGGTCAACTGCAGGGTGGCGCGGCCCACGACCCCCCTATTGAGCTGTCCGACAGAGCTCGACAGGCTGGAACTAGCGACCTGCGAGGCGAACAGGAGGCCGACGCCGGCGGCGATACCGACCACCGCGAAGCACTCCTGCAGCAGCCGCGCGCGCAGGCGCACGCGGTAGAGGTGAAGCACGTTTGCGAATCTCATTGCCGCTGGTCGGCGGCGCGCAGCGGCGCGAACCCTTGCGTGGGGTCATAGTCGTCGCTGAGCTTGCCGTCGCGCAGCGCGAGCACCTTGTCCGCGTACGCGGCGGCCTGCGGGTCGTGGCTGACCAGCAGGATCGCCACGCCACGCTCGCGGCAAAGCTCGGTCATCAGCTCGAGCACTTCGCGCCCGCGCTGCGTGTCGAGGCTGCCGGTCGGCTCGTCGGCGAGGAGCAGCTTCGGTTCGGTAGACAGCGCCCTGGCAATCATCACGCGCTGGCGCTCGCCCATCGACAGTGTCTCTGAGCGGTGCGTGAGCCGCCCGCCAAGGCCGAGCCGATCCAGCAGCGGCTCGACGCGTCGGTGGGCGTCCTTCCACGGCGTGTCCTTGAGCAGCTTCAGGACTGCGTTGTCGATCGCGGTGACGCCGGGCAGCAGGTCGAAGTTCTGGCGCACGAAGCCCATTTCGCGCAGACGGAAGTAAGAAGCCTCACGCTCTGACAGGGACGAGACGTCGCGCCCGCCGACGAAGACTTTGCCGCTTGTTGGCGTGAGCAGCGCCGCAACCATCAACAGCAGCGTTGTCTTGCCGGAGCCGCTCGGCCCGTACAGCGCGACCATCTCCCCTTCAGAGACCGTCAGCGACACTCCGTCTACCGCGCGAACGGTCTCCTCTCCGGCTGTCCGATAGTGCTTGACCAGATCGCACAACTGCAGCATCGATACTCCCCTGTAATCGTCAACGACCGGTTGACCGTCTGTTGACGCCATACCCTCCTCTGAGCTTCCCCCGACACCCTACTGAAACCCATCCCCGCGCCGTGCAAGGACGCTTGCCCGCCAGCGACCGTGGACGCTCAACTTGACGTTGCGTAGCTTGAAGACGAACATCGCCGGGCCCCGCAGCGGCCCGGTGGTGGCAAGCACAGCGGCGCTGATCGGTTCGAGCGGCGGTTGCCGTGCCTGTGGACTGGACAGGTAGTTGGCGATCATCGCGGTCAGGATCAGCTCGTGCTGGCGGGCTCGCGGCAGCGAGCGGGCCGCGGCGCTGGCGCGTTGCGCCAGCCAGCTCATTCGCTGTGCCGCGCGCTCGGGTCCGTAGTACTCGACGAGACTGCGGTGCCCGGCCGCCTCGTCCTCATGTTTGTCGATGAGGTTGTCAAGCAGCGAGTGAAGGCCGCCGACCCACGGGAAATAAGCCTCGTCGAGCGCCCTTATCTCCTGCGTTGAGAGTCCCGGTCTGGCCGCGGCCGCGATCAGGACATGGACCCCCAGCGAGGATCCGGCGGCCGCTGCGGTCTCCCACCAGCGCAGGCCGCTCGAGGGGGGTGTCGCATCGGTAGCCCACTGCTCGAGCCCCGTGTGGTCGCCCTGACTTGTGCTTAGGTTGAGGCTCTGGAAGGCCACTATCCGGCGTGCCGCCTCAAGCGCGCTTGGGACGACCATCGCGTAGGACGAGAGCTGCGAGATGGATTCACGGCACTCCTCGAGCAGCGCCCGCAGATAGCCGTGGTCGTCCCCGCGCGGGTGAAACTCATACCAGTCCTGAGGCGCGGCTTGGGTGTCGAGTGCGTACAGCAGCGCTTCGTGCAGGCGTTGGCCGTCGGCGACCGGGTCGGGGCTCGGCTGCTCGCCGAGCATGTCCAGCAGGTTGTAGGCGGCCTGGAAGGCGCTCGTTGCGTGCGTCACTGCGCCGAGCCGCCGAAGCGGTGTAAGCGCCGCGAAGGCGGCCGCACCCTCGATATTGGCGCGCTTCTCGCCGAGCGTCGCCAGCGCCAGTGCGCGCAGCTGCGCGTCGGGTATGCGTTGCGCCCGCCGGCGCCAGCGAGCTATGTGCAGGCACACGAGCGGGAACACCAAAAGCCAATAGCGCAGGGCCGCGGCCGCGAACGCGTAGGCGAGCGCGAGACGGCTGAGAACTGCGGAACCCGGCAAATCCCCCACCGGCTAAGTAAAGCACCACGGTTGCGGGTAACTACCAGCATGCGCCTGCAGGGGTCCCTGTTGGCAGGCGGTTTTTGTGCGCTGATGCGCCTTTGCGCCCAGTCGCCCTCCGTGGTATGCGCCGGCGCGCGTGGCGAGCGAGCGGAGGCTGTCTGGGATCGCTCGCGGGCGGCGCTGGGCAGCGCCCCGGGTAGGAGCCTCCACCACGCTATATTCCGTGAAGTAATGGCTGCGGAAGGTCTTCGGAACAAGCCTTGCGGCGGTCGCTACGGCGACATCGTGCGTTCGATCGGCAACACCCCGCTGGTCGAGCTTCCGCGCCTGTCCCCCAAGCCGGGGGTCCATATCTGGGCGAAGCTCGAGTCGCGCAACCCGACCGGCTCGGTCAAGGACCGGGTGGCGCGCGCGCTGATCGAGGACGCGGAGGAGAAGGGCGCGATCAGCCCAGGGCAGACGATCCTCGAGCCGACATCCGGCAACACCGGCATCTCGCTGGCGATGATCTGCTCGCGCAAGGGCTACCCGGTGAAGGTGGTGATGCCGGAGAACGTGACGCGTGAGCGCACGCAGCTGCTGGAGATGTACGGCGCGCAGATCGTCTACTCGGAGGGCTCTAAGGGCTCAAACGGGGCGGTCGAGAAGGCGCTGGAGATGGCGGAGAAAGACTCCTCCTACTACATGCCTTATCAGTATGGCAACCCCGCCAACCCCGAAGCCCACTACAACGGCACCGCGCTCGAGATCCTCGAGGAGCTCGACGAGGTCTCCGCGTTTGTGGCGGGCCTTGGCACGGGCGGAACGTTGATGGGCAACGGCCGGCGCCTGAAGGAGACCTTCGGCGACGCGGTGAAGATCGTCGCTGCCGAGCCGATGCAGGGCGAGCCGGTGCAGGGGCTACGCTCGCTCGATGACGGCTTCATCCCGCCGATCATCGACATCTCGCTGCTGGACCGCAAGATCTTCGTGACGAACGCCGACGCGATCACCTGGACGCGCAAGCTGCTGGACGAGGAGGGCATCTTCGCCGGTGTCTCAAGCGGCGCGATTGCGCGTGTAGCGTCGCGGATCGCCGGCGAGCTGGACGAGGGCAACGTCGTGTTCATCGTCGCCGACGACGGCTGGAAGTATCTCTCCAGTGGCATTTACACTCGGCCGCTGGAGGAGATCGAGAACCTCGACTCCACCGTTTGGTGGTAGCGGATGGACATCTCGCCTGAGCTGCTGGGGCGGCTCATCGCGCACGCACGCGAGGATCCCGCCAACGAGTGCTGCGGCGTCGTCGCGGTGCGGGGAATCTCGCCGCGACGCGCGGTGCGCGTCTACCGCACCAGGAACATCCACGAAAGCCCGCTGAAGTTCGAGATCGACTCCAAGGAGCTGCTCGGCATCTGGCAGCAGATAGAAGCGGAGGGTCTCGAGCTCGGGGCGATCTACCATTCGCATGTGCGTTCGGCGCCGTACCCCTCGCAGACCGACATCAGCTTCGCCGCGAGGTGGCCCGGCGTGGAGTGGATCATCGTCGGGCTGAAGGACCCCGCCGCCCCTGAGGTGCGCTCCTTCCTGATCAACGGCAGCGAGGTCTCAGAGGTGGCGATCTAAGCGCCTGAGCGCGGTGGGGATCGCGGGCGACTGCTCTGTCCGGCGTGCGGCACTCGCGCCGACGTGAGCGAGCGTTTCTGTCCCGCCTGCGGCGTGCCGCTGGTATATGACCCTGAGCGCCGCCCGCGCGAGCCGGCCCGCAGCGAGAGCCAGCGCCGGGCGCGCAAGATCAAGTCCATGTACACCGAAGGGCCGCTGGTGCAGGTCGCCGCGGCGCGCCACCAGGCGGAGGCCGACTTCATCGCCAACCTCTTGCTGGAGGAGGGGATCCCGAGTGTTACCCGTCGCAGCGCCGGCTTTGACGTGCCGGATTTCCTGGCGGCCGGGCCGCGGGACGTGCTGGTCGCTCAGTCGGCGGCCGCGCCGGCGCGCGACATGCTGCTACAGAGTGAGCTGATCGACGATCAGCCCAGCCGACCGCCGCCGCGTGGCCGCGCGTTCGCCGCGATAGCTCTCGTCGCGGCGGCCCTCGTCGTGGCGGTGATCATCCTGCTGTACCTGTAGCGCCGCGGCGTTACAGGCAGGCGATCTAG